>DREN01000383.1 GCA_011051075.1 Deltaproteobacteria bacterium
AAGCCTGACGGTGAAATCCTCCCTGCACCCGAACCCTTCAGCGCACACCGGGTCTCCCTTTACAAGGAGGCTTTTTCTTGTCTTGCACAGCCTGACCCTGACCAGGGGGGCCTTTTCAAGGGGCTTTACCTCAGGGGGGGGAGGCGGAATTTTTTTTATCTGCTCGATCAGGGCCTCGGCCTGGAACCGGAACCTTCCCCGCGGATATCTGATCAGGTAGCCCTCAAGGGCCTCTCTGGCCCGGTCAGGCCGGTTAAGCTGAAACAGGAGGAGCCCCTCCCTGTACCGGGCTATCTCCGCTGCCTTTGGATAGTCCCTGTAGACCTGTCTGTAAACCTTCAGGGCCTCTTCCGGGGCGTCAAGGAAGGATGAGAGGAGGGTGGCCTTGGCAAGGAGGGCGTCTATCCTTATGGAGGGTATGGAGGTCAGTTCTATGGCCGTCTCATAGTTCTCCAGGGCCTCCATATACTTGCCCACCTCGATGAGGTAGCTGGCGTAGTTGATGTCATAGCGTGCCTCCCGCGCCCTTTCCAGATCTTCCCCGGCCGGGCAGGTGCAAGGAAAGAAGATGGAAAGGGTCAGCAACACCAGGAACGGGACATGTTTTTTGATCCTCGGAACGTTCCTTTTAGCCGGGACCACTGTCTTGTACACCTTATAAATTGCTCTGCCCTACCTTCCCTTCAGATAGTCGTTCATGAACTTCAGGTTGCTGTCATCCGGTGCAATCTGAAGGCCCTTTTTCACAATGGAGACGGCCTTTTGGGTCTGGCCCGAAGAGGCCAGGTATTTGGCGTAGATCCGGTAGAGCCTTACCTCCTGGGGGAAGGCCTTAAGGCCTTTTTCAAGGGTCTTTTCTGCCTTGGAACTTTGCCCAAGGTTAATCTGGGTGTACGCCAGGTAGAGATAGACATCCTTGTCATCCCTGATGGAGAGGGCCTTCCTGAAGAGGCCGTCGGCATCCTTGAATCTCTTCTCCTTGAAGGCGGCTATTCCCTTTGATTTCATTTTTTCCAAATCGGGGGTTTTTTCCCTGGGCACGGTCCTGGGGGCCTTTTCAGGCTCGGTCACAGGGCCTTTTTTTCCAGGGCCTGGTCTCTGCTCCTCGGGGGGGGCCTGCTTCTTTGCCTCTGCCTTTTTTACGGGGGCAGCCGCAGGCCTGGCAAGGCCTTCCTTCATCATCTTCAGGGTCTCGTTATCGGGATTCATCCTGAGTGCCTTTTCCAGCAGGGCCAGGGCCTGGTCTTTCCTCCCCTTGGAGGCAAGGTGCCTGGCATAGATCTGGTAGAACCTCACCTCGTAGGGGAACACCTTTATCCCCTTTTCAAGGGTTTTTTCCGCCTTCTCATCCTCTCCCATGTTCATCTGGGTGTATGCCAGGTACAGATAGACCTCGTTGTCGTCCTTCAGGGACATGGCCCTGCTCAGGAACTGATGGGCCTGCCCGAACCTTCGCTTTGTAAAGGCCTCTATCCCCTTGCCTTTCTGTTCCTGAAAACGGGCCTCTACGGCCTCTGGCGTCATCTCCTTCTCTTCCACCA
Organism: Deltaproteobacteria bacterium; assembly: GCA_011051075.1. Taxonomy (GTDB): domain Bacteria; phylum Desulfobacterota; class DSM-4660; order Desulfatiglandales; family Desulfatiglandaceae; genus Desulfacyla. The sequence goes on from DREN01000383.1 coordinate 1,542, forward strand.
GGACTATCTTCCGCCCATGGGGATAGGGGGCGTCAAGGAGGCTCTTCACGAGGATGTCCCCCTCAAGCCTGAGTTCCCTCTCTGTCTTGGCCCCAAGGTAGTTGCCGTAGAGCACGAGCTTGCTCCGGGAGAGGACCTCTTCCTCCCGGTTTCCGTAGATGTTGTTGTTGATCAGTTCAACATTGCCGGCCGCAAAATCCAGTCCCACCCGGTTTCCTGTGACGGTGCTCTTAACCATGCGGCCGTTAGCGCCGTCAAGGACAATCCCACGGTGAAACCCACCGATCAGCAGGTCGTCAAAGACAAAGCGGCTTCCCTGGCCCATGGTTACACCGTCTCCGCCCTTGCCCTTTACGGTGGTGGATCTGGCCTCAACGTTTCCGCCTGCGGCCTGAACACAGGGGTTGCAATCCTGGAGGCTCGCATGGGAGATGTCGGCCCGTCCACCGGGAACCACGTAGATCCCCTTCCAGTCCTTGCCCTTGAGAATCACTGAGCGGTCCTCAGTTCCTGCGATCTTGAGGGTCCCTTCTACCATGAGCCGGGCCCCCGGAGAAAAATTCAGGCTCGAACCCGGGCCTATCTCCAGTATCTCGCCCTCTGGTACAAGGGAGGGCTCTGAAATTAGATATACCCCCGGGACCAGGGTGCCCGTGCATATCTTGGGGAGCTTTACCTCATCAAAATGGGGCATGATCACCTTCACGGCCCGGGTGGGCCTGGAACGGTTGCCGGTCTTATCCACGGATCTGATCCGGTAGTAATGGACGCTCCCCTGGGTGACTCCGGCGTCCAGAAAGCCCTGATCCTTGGTCTTGGCCAGGACCTGGAACTCCCCCACGGGCCTGTCTCCCTTCTCCACCACGAACTCGTTCAGATCCTCGGTTGGGGGGATTGACCATGTGAGGGAAACCCCCTGCCTCCCGGCGCCGGCCTTCAGCCGTTTCGGTGCGGGCGGGGCTGTGGCATCGATGGTGACGGTCCCCCCGGTCTCCACCCATAGCCTCTCAACGCCGTTGGGCTTCACCATCCGTATCTTGATGGGGACGTTGGCCACCCTGTCACCCTCTCTTACCGTATAGACCCCCTTGTATATACCCCCGTCCCTGTATGGAATCGGGATGCCCTTCTTGAAATCCCCTAAGTCAAAGGTACACCTGAGTCCCTTCTCAGCGTTTATTTCCACCTCAATCTGTTCTCCGGCCCCGAACACTCCCCTGTCAATATTGGTATCCACGGAGATTATCTCGGGCAGGGCCTCCCTGTGGGGGCTGTCAGGGACAAACTGGGTGATCTTCCATCCCAGATCGTATATTACGAGCCTCATATGTTTTCTCTCAGATTCGTCCATGACCGCCTCAAGCACTACCGCTGCGGCGCTCAGGGGGCTCGTGGGGATGGCTATCTTTCTCTTTGAGGCGGAATCGGTCCAGGTCCCAAGGACCTTACCCCTGTGATTGACCATCTTGATCCTGGCCTCCACTGAATACTCGTTATAGGCAACCGCCTTCAGCATGACCGCAGAGACTATCTCTGGGTAAACCAGGCCATCCACCTCCAGGGCCCTGCACAGTTCCTGGTAAGATGCCTTTTCCCAGGTCTTCCCCTTAAGGGACTCAAGCCTTCTGTCCACACTGGCCAGGACCTGGGTGGAGTAGCCTTTCCCGTTCAACTGGTTGTTGATTACCCCCCTGATCAGACCTGCCACGAACCTGCCCTTGTCGCTTTCAGGATCAACCCTCATGCTCATGGGGCCTTTATCCTCTGTCCCGGCCTGCTTGTCAGGGGCCTCTTCCTTCAGATCCTTCCTGTTTTCTCCCTTGTAGAGGAATTTGGCCGGAAGCACCGCTATCTTTCTCGGGATTGCTCCCTCTTTAATATAGGGGACCTTCCCGGGCTCCTGCTGAGGCGCGCAGGACCAGAAGAATAGGGCTATAACCGGCAAGAGGAGTATCGGCCATATCCAGAAGGACGGCTTTTTTTTCACCTGTTTCATCATGTCTTCCTCCTCTCAAGGACCTTGTCTATATCCAGGTCTTTTGTGATTCCAAGAGCGGTCTGGACCTGACCTGCAAGCAGGAGACGTTTTTCCTTGATCAGGAACTCCCCCCTGCCCCAGGCGTCTATCAGGGGTCCCCTGAGGGAAAAGGTGTCCAGGACTATCCGGCCCCCCTGGAGGTCTGCCCTGGCCACGGCACTGTCAAAGTAGATGGAGTCCAGTGTCCCCGGGTCTACGCCTGCCACAGTGAGGATGTCGATCAGGAAACTCAGGCGGTAGTCAAGGGTCGAGATGTTATGGACGGAGCACCTGGAGATCCTGGCCACCACCTGGCCCTCGGCTCCGTCTAAAAGGGCCTTTGGATTATCTCCACTGGTGAAGATAGAGGCAGACACGGTCAGTTTCCCAGAGAGATGGAGGGGAAGCTCCCTTGAAAAGGAGGCGATAAAGGAGTAGAGGCTCAGGCCCGCTCCCTTCCCGTCGATCTGGGCCACCAGCGTGCTTGGCGGAAGAAACCTTGCTGCCATGGACATATTCATGCCGCCCACGCGGATCCGTCCGGTTACGGTTGCCTGATCCTGCCTGCAGAGCAGTTCCAGGTTTATGTCAGCCATCCTGGGAAGATCGTTGAACTGGAAACTCCTGATGAGCGCCTTGAGATGCAGATCCTTCCCCTTTACCACGGTAAAGTCAAAATTTCTGGTTCCGGGACCGTGCGAAGCCTGATCTTCCTCTCCCTTTGCCGATACGGGCCTGGATATGCGGAAGTTGTTCAAACGTGCCACAAAGCCCATCTCCCGGTCGGGGCGGACCTTGACCATGCCGCCCTCGGCCAGTACCTGAAGGGACGGGTTGGCAAGGCCGAAGTCAAACTTCAGGCTCAGGGCCTCACCCTTTTCTGCCTTCAGGTCCAGGACCGTGTCAAAGACCCCGAAGGTGTTGAGGCGGCCTTTGAACGCGGTCTTCTCCAGATCAAGGGGGAGTGCGAAGGACCCGCTCATGGAACCGGCCCCCCCCTTGGATGAGCTGAACTGGAGTTTTTCCACGTTAATGGAGGGTTTCCCCTCCTTGATGGTTATCCTGGTATCGAGCCTGTCTACGGTGAAGTCCTGGCCGGCCCCCTTTTCAGAGACCACGTGGATCTTGAGACCCTCGGTCTTCAGATCCACAGAACCGCTCACAGAGGTCTTATCCCCCTGGGTCCCCTTTATGTCCAGGGATGAAAGAGTAATGGCCCCTTTGGCGTTCAGGGTTTTCAGCTTTGCCTTTGCGATGAGGTTGTCCAGGGCCTCCTTGCCCCTGGGGTTCTCCATTATCCAGCCGTAAACGGTCTCCACGTCAAAGCTGAGATTGGCGCATTTGAGCTGGTAGGCGCCGTCCTTTGACAGGCTTACAGATATCTCCTTGAATTCGTTCTTGTCAAAGTAGAGGGATGCCGATGATAGGATGAGGTCCCCGGTCTGGGAGTCCATCTCCAGTTTAAGGTTCCTTGCCCCTACCTTTTCAATCCTGGGGATCTGGCCCGCCAGGTCTTCCTTGAGGAATCCGAACTTCACCAGGAAATCCTTTACGGCCCCGGGGTTGAGCGATGCCTCGGGGGCGTCCACCCTCAGCTTCAGGGGTTCCAGGGACGAAACCGTAATGCTTCCAGCGAACTTGAGCCCTATCTCGTCAACGGAGAACTCCTTTACCCGTACAGATACGGTCTGGTCCTTCTTCTCGATCTGGTCCATGGCCAGGGCAAAGGAAACCGGCTGTATTTCCGCCCCGAGCCCCTTCAACATGAACCTTCCACGGTTCACCGTGATGCCCCCTATCATCTCAGCGGGGATGGCCGATGTGGATAGGGGAGCGGCCTTCTCCATATTCCCGTTCCCCCTGTCGCGGGAGATAAGATCGGCAGGGAGAAGGGGGTCGTCCAGCACGACCCTCTTAAGGGAAATCCTGCCCCCGATCAGGGCCAGCAGATCGGGATAAAGGCTCAGGGAGGGTATCTTTACGCTGTTGTTTTCATGTTCAACCTCTATCCCCGTAAAAACGATGGTGGGCATGGGCGAATAACGGAACTCCACGCTCTCAAATTTTACCGCGGCGCCTAAGTGCTTACGGGTTATCTCTTCTATGTTGGCGTTTATGTAGAGCCCTGCCCCGAACAATAGGACGACAAGGGCGAGAAAACAGGATGATACGATTATGACAAGTTTCTTTTTCATCTTATTATCCCCCCTGATTCTGGATCTGACCTTTGGATCTGGTGCCCTGTGCTACCGCCTTCTCCGGTTAGGGCCTTGGGCCCCGCGGCTCCAGCAGGTGGAGCGTGAGAAGGGCCTGTGGCCGGAAAGGTACGGGTTGCGAGTTCAGCCCTTACCGGAGCCAAGAAGATGTGGTGGCGCGCCTGGTAAGAGAGGTCCGCCGCCCAAGGGAGGGCAGCGGACCCGGTCTGGTCATGGGTGAAATAGCGGGGACTCTCTATTTCAGAAGAAAAACCACCTTGGCCTGGGCCAGGAGATTGCTCTTCTTGTCGTGCACGTATATGGCAGCGGCATCGTCAACAGAGATCTTCGCGTTGGTCATCTTCACCACGCCGATCCCCTTGAGCATCATGGGCTTCTTGCTCCCCCAGCTCTCAAGGAGGGCCTTTGCCTTGCCCGGGTCCGTGGTAAACCCGCCGCATCCCCTCTCCACAAGGATCTCGCTCAATATCTTGGATGGATCAAAGACGATCTCGTCCTTTTCCGTTACAATGGTATTTACCAGGGCGGGTTTGAACTGAAAGTCTCTCACGTCTATGATAATGCCGTCATAAACGACCGCTATCTTGGACGGGGGCGCCACCTCTGGTTTGGGCTCCGGCTTTGCCTCGGGGATCTTTTCCTTGACTTCAGGCGGTACAACCGCCTCGGTCTTCCCGGCCGGAGCCGTGGCCTCCGGCAGGACCTTAGGTATGAGTTTTGGTTTGTAGTAGGGCATCTTCTCCTCGGGCCCAAGCTTGTTCTCCCTGATCAGCGGCAGGATCACGTCATAGAGGCTCCCCTTGCCGCGGATGTAAAGCCTCATGCAGACCTCTGCGTACCCCCGGTCTCTGTGAAACCTCTCTCCGCACTTCACAGCCCCCTGCAGAAACCCGGTTATGGTGGTGCGGATCTCGTCTGACCTGAGCATGCCGTCCTTTACCGTGGTCTGCCCGTAGAGACGTATCCCCTCAAGGACCTCCAAAAGGTCTCTCTGGGCAACCACCGTGGCCGCCCTCATGGCCCGATATCTGCTCTGCCCCTCTTCCGAGGTTCCGGTCACCTGGATGTACCCTTCCTCAAATACCTTTACCGGAGCGGTTATACTCTCCCACTCATCCCCTGCCCATGCGCTCCCGGACAGGAACAGCACTCCCAAGAAAATCGCAGTAAATCCAAACATTCTTTTCATGACAACCCTCCTTATGTTACTGAACGTTCATAACATTTCTCAGACGTAAAACCGCGAGCAGCAGCTCTGCACCGTCCACATTATCGTCAGGCCTGAACGCACCTGAGAGGTCCGGCTCCATGAGCCCCCTGGTTACGGCGTTTGTTACCGAGTTGAAGTATGAGGAAGTGGGGGGAACATCCGGGTAGGGGGAGTTTTTCTGGCCGTAGTATTTGGTGGTGAGCGAGGGGTCTCCCTCTATCTTTACCAGCAGGTCTTCAAGGATGAAGGCCAGCTCCTTACGGGTTACGGGCCTGTCTGGATAGAAGAGATAGGCCCTTGAGGTCTTGTCGTAAACAGGCTCAAGCCCCCTGAGTCCCCACTTGAGAACAACCATTATCTCGGGCTTGAACATGCTTCCCGATACGTCTGCCGGCACAAACCGGTCCTTTTGTTTTTTCTCTGGAACCGGAATCCTCCCCGCCAGGAACCGGTCCAGG
>DREN01000138.1 GCA_011051075.1 Deltaproteobacteria bacterium
ATAGTTGAGTGGTTAAATGGTTGAGTAGGAAAATATATTCTACTATTTCAGGATGTTATGGCTTTTCAAATGCTGACTGTCCAATTTTCAGGGCAATCATGGGTATGATCAATCATAACAACGGGTTAACCACTCAACTACTTAACCACTTAACGATGTCTGAACTTGTCAAAGACTCCGGCACAGGGGCCATTGTTCAGGATTTACTGAGAATTTCCGATTTTTATGCCGTAAGGCCAAGCGGGTTGTACAGGGAACAGATGCAGTATGAATGATCCTCGATCGACAAGTGCCCGGGTGGTTGCGCGCGAATGTTTCTGGGGAGATTACCAGATAACGGCCAAAGAACTCCTCGACAGGCTGGAGGCCGATGAGCCCGGCTTCAACCGTTTTCTGTTCTCAAAAATCATGGAAAACAGTTCTTACCCCTCTCGCCATATTCGGGCGCTGTTTCACCCCGGTACGTGGCGGTCCCTGCTTGACCGCTATCTGAAAAACGCAAGAAATACAAGGAGGGTTCGCCTTGTGGCGGCCAACCTAACGGGCAGGTACGACCTGGCAACGGAGTATAAATGGAGGCTTTAAACTACAGCGCCCTGTACCGTGTCCAGGACCAGGTGCTGAAGATCTTCTTCGGGGCGGATACAGCCTTTTATCTCACCGGTGGAACCTGCTTAAACCGCTTCTTTTTTGAAAAGCGGTACTCCGCAGATCTGGATCTGTTTTCCAATCAGAACAACTTGTTTCGAGAAGATGTCCGGCTCCCCCTTGTCGAAGCACTCTCCCTTGCACGCCGTTACAGCCTTACCGTGTATGACGCAGCCTTCCTCTCCCTGGCCATGGAGAGGAAGGCCGAGTTGCTCACCGCCGATGAACAGATGAAAAACGCCTTTGAAGAGTCACGCCTGAACAGGACCCTTTAGAGTAATCGTCGAACCCACACTGTTCAGAATGAACTGATCCTGGAATTCCTGGGACATCCGTTGTATTGCCTTCCAGCCGGTGCAGTGCATTGGAACAAGGTAATCGGGCGCCATTTTCCTGAACTCCTCAATGGTCTGCTCGATGATCTTCTCGAAGTAGGGCCCGGACAGGTGAAACCCGCCCATGACCGCGTGGACCTTTTCCATGCCTGTCAGCTTCCGTGCATAAAGGATGGTGTTGACGATCCCCGCATGACTGCAACCTGAAATAACCACCAGTCCCCTGTCTCTCAGGTTGATAACCAGGGCCTGATCGTCCGCAATGGGATCGTTTTCAACCTTTCCGTCCCGTTCCAGAACGGCGTTGGGCAGGCCTTTTTCAAAGGGGGTGATCCGTTCCACCTGGCCGGTCACCATGATCCTCTCATGGGCAAGGGAGGAGGGCGTTTTTCTTTCCACGAGCTCAACGTTTCGCTTTTCAAGCTCATCCCTTTTAAGTATCCGGGGAAACAGAAGTTTTCTCCCGTCGGCAAGACCAAAATAGCGGGTGGCCTCAAACGCCCCAGGATGGACCACAAGGGGAATTGTGCCTGGAATCCTGTCAAGAACGGCGTACAGGGAGCCGGTATGGTCCATATGGCCGTGACTCAGGACTAGGGCCTCCACGCGGGTAAGGTCCACTCCAAGCCGGTCAAGGTTGTGAGGCACCCCCATGCTGGTATATCCCGTATCGAAAAGCACGGTGTGTGCCCCTTCTCCATCGTACACCGTTACGAGGAGGGAAAGCCCGTGCTCCGCAAGGAGGGTGTCAACAGGAATAGTACCTGTCTTTGACAGGGGGGGGCGGGTGATCACCTCTGTGTTTGTGAGGAGCACATCCACGTAGTTGTCGATGACGGTCAGGATCTCGACCCGATCTACAGGTCTCAGGGTGACGGAAGGGCTGTTCATGGTTTATTCCTCCTAAAATAAAATATGGTACGGGGTCAGGCCGGTGATTAAACGGCCCCCGGGGTCCTTTTCCGGGCCTCTTCAAGCCTGCGCCAGAGGGCCTCTACCTCTCTCCTTGTCTCACTGATCTCCCCCTGGTTTTGGATAACAAAGTCGGCCATACCCACCTTTTCCTGTATGGGCATCTGGGCCCTGAGGATACGTCCGGCTTCTTTTCTCGTGATCCTGTCCCGTCTCATGAGACGCTCCACCTGTTCGCCGGGAGGGACGTAGACCACCAGGGTCTTGTGGACCAGGTGTCTCAGGCCCGCCTCGAAGAGAAGGGGGATCACCGCCAGTAAAATGCCGCGTGGGTTTTTCCCGGCCATCTCCCGCACCTGACGCACAAAGGCCGCCACAATGCGCGGATGGGTGATCTCTTCCAGCATCTTTCTCTTCTGTGGATCACAGAATACAAGCCCCGACAGCCTCTTTCGGTCAAGGGCTCCATCTTCTGCCACCACCTGATCTCCGAAGCGGCCAACGATCTCCCCAAATGCCGGTTCGCCCGGCCTTACCACATCCCTTGCCAGGAGATCAAAATCGATGATCCGGGCGCCCAGTTCCGCGAGCATATGGGCCACCGTGGTCTTACCGCTGGCGATCCCGCCCGTGACTCCCAGGATCAGGAGATCACCCATTTCCGGCAGGAAAAGATCCAAGCTGTCCCCCGGCCCCATCTCAGGGCATCTCCCATTTGCCCGGATTCATGATCCCGTTGGGGTCGAGAAGCTCCTTCACCCCCCTGATCAGTTCCACCGTATTGGGATCCATCCTCTCAAGGGTCATGCGCTGGGCCTCCACCTCCCCCTTCCATATCATACCGCCCAGGTCCAGGGTCACCCGATTGGATTCCTCCAGGGCCTTTCTGGTCTTTTCAACGTCCTCCTCATCGGCCCGGTTAAAGGAGTAGTTAAAGCCGAACATGACGCTGTGGCCCAGGAGCACCTGGTGCACATAAGAGCAGATCATCCCGTATTTATGGGATATTTCAATACCTTTTCTCCATGCCTCCGGCACCCTGTCGATGGGGAGTATGGCCCCGGTGTACTCAAATCCGCCCCCCTTCCTGAAATCGGCAGCCAGGGCCGCAAGGGGCGGAACATCCAGGAACCTCTTTTCAAGGGCCGGGTGCAGATCCTCCACAAAGATGAATTTTCCCCCACCCTTGAACTCCCTGAAAAGGTCCTTGAAGGCCTTTTTCTTGAACCCGATCTCCTCCTCAAAATGGCCCGATATGATAATGATAAAGAATACGTGGTTCATCCAGTCGGGTTTTTCCTGGCTAATGAGAAAAAAATCCTCCAAAAGATCTAACTGAGTCACCTCGAATATACCCTCGGGTATCAGGTCAACGTCATCGGTGTAAAAGGCAAGGACCTCCCGAAAGGCGGGCTTCGGAAATAGCTTGAGGGAGAGCTTGGTGACGATGCCAGTGGTGCCGAACCATCCGATGAAAAGACCCGGAAGATCGGGCAGGGGCCCCCTTGTGAACCAGGAGGCGCCCATGGAGCCCGAGCCTATCTGACAGACCTTACCCGTGGGAAGGACCACCTCCATACCGTTTACCATGTCGGAGTTGATCCCGTACCTGGGCGAGATATGTCCGTGACCCTGTATCAGGGCGTTGCCCACCACCGTTACCGTGGGTGGGGCCTCGGGGGTGGAGTGCTGGAGGCGGGGATGGTGTTTCCTGAGGTAAGACCGGAGGGCCCCCTGGGATACCCCGGGCTCGATCAGGGCGTAGCGGTTGATCTCGTCGATCTCAAGGATCCGGTCCATCTGTTTCATGTCGAGGACTATCCCCCCCCGATCGGGAACAACCAGGGCGGAAAGCGTAAACCCGCCGCCCCATGGTGTTACAGGGATCTTCTCCCGGTTTGCCAGGAGGACCACCTGCCTGACCTCTTCCACGGTCCTGGGCATGACAACGTAATCCACCCTGCCGGGGGGCTGAGCACCCGGATCCCTGGAGTAAAAAAAGAGTTCCTCCTGATTGTCCGACACCCTGTCTCCGCCCACAATCTCGGTCAGCCTGCTGGATATGTCCATGAAATCTCCCTCCTGATTCCTCCGGTAAGGCCCTGGCCGGAGACTTATTTCTTATGCCACTTCCCCAATTAAGTCAAACGGCAAATGGGCTTTGTCCTTGACTTGTCAGGCTCCCCTCATATAGGTATGGATAAGGCCGGGCCTGTCATCAGTTCCTGGTTACCGATGGAGGGGGATTCCGGATTGAATCCCCATGAACGCCTCCGTTGCTGCCAGGGTTCCGGACGACACCCACCCACAAAACATGCCCTGAGAGGAAAGCCTATGTATTCATTGAAACATGACGTGGATCTGTGCAGGACCTGCCCCACCGGCGACTGCCTTGTCAAATGCCAGTACCTGGACGTGGACAAAGACACGGCAGTAACAGAGATGGTGAAGATCGGTCGGGGCGAGGACTCCTTTGTCCTTCAGGACTGCGTGACCTGCTACGCGTGCGAGGAGTACTGCCAGAGGGGGAACTACCCCTTTTATCTCATTACGGAGAAGAGGGAGGAAAAGGGTATCCTGACCTCTCCAAGGGCCATCACCAGGCAGTGGATCAATATCGGTGAGCCCCAGGGAAAATTCCGGCTGGGGGAGGTCAAGGAAAAGGCGCTCTCCTTTGGATTCATGCCGGAGTTTCTCAAGTGGGCAAAGGGCAGGCTCTTTGAAGACGTGATGCCCTCCTTCATCTTCGGCCAGGAGTTCTTCTGCAACGTGGTCTACATCCACTTTGCCAACACCTCCATCATAAAGGAAAGGCTCCCCATGGTCCTGGACAACTTCAGGAAATTACGCGTAAAAGAGGTTATCTTTCTCCATGATGAGTGTTACGGCGCCTTTGCCCACCTTGCCCCGGCCTACGGCATGGAGGTCCCCTTCAAACCGGTCCACTACTTTGAATATTTGTACAACAGGCTGACAGAACTTAAAGACCTCATCCGCCCCCTGAACATAAGGGCCGTTTACCAGAGGCCCTGTTCATCCCGTCTCTCCCCGGATAAACACCGTTTTGTAGGGGAGATCATGGATCTTATCGGAGTTGACCTGGTTGAAAGGGAGTATCAGGACCATAATGCCCTCTGCTGCGGCGGGATTTACGCCATGTCTTTCGGCTATGACCTTGCCCATGATGTTCAGAAAAGGAACATGGATGATATGGAAGGTCATGGGGCCCAGGTCTGCATCTTTAACTGCCCCGCATGTATGGGCTCCATTGGGACCCAGGTGGCCAAGAGGGGGATAAGACCGATCCATATGATCCACCTGTGCAGGATGGCCATCGGCGAAATATAGTGATCGGAGGAACAGAATATGGATCATATTGCCCAGTCGCTCATCAGGATCGTGGGAGAGGCCCGTTTTTCAGATAGGCCGGAGGAGGCCTACTTCTATTCCCGTGATCCCGGCCTCATGCCCCCCCACAAACCGGACTACGTGGTTATCCCCGAGAGAGTGGGGGAGATACAGGAGATCGTAAAAATTGCCGCCAGGGAAAAGATACCGATCGTACCCATGGGGGCAGGTCTTGCTCTGACCGGGCTGATAATTCCCCTCAAGGGGGGGATCGTCATAGACATGAAGCATATGAACCGGGTCCTGAAGGTGAACGAGGGGGGCCGCTATGCGGTAGTGGAGGGGGGAACCTCTCAGGGGGCCTTAAAGGCGTATCTGGAGAAGAACCATCCCAGACTGCGGCACAGCATCCCCGACTCGCCTGCAACGGCCACCATCGCGGCAAACGTGATGATCCACGGCCAGGGCAGGCTCACCCAGCAGTACGGCTTCAACTCCGACATGGTGTCTGGCCTGGAAGTGGTCCTGGCCTCGGGCGAGATCTGCAGGATCGGTTCGTGCGCCCTGTCTCCTGACTGGTTTTCAAAGGGTCCGCCCATGCCCGATCTCACCGGGCTTTTCTTAGGCTGGTTCGGGGCCACGGGCATCATCACCAAGGTGGGGGTAAAGCTCTACCCCAAAAAGAGGCTGAGAGATGTGGAGATCTTTGTCACCGACAGGGACGATCTGATTCCTGAGATGGTATATGAACTGACCCACACGGAGATGGTGGAGGATATCAACATATTTGCACAGCCGAAGCCGATGATATTCAAGGACAACCACCATATCACCATGTTCTTTACCGGAGATACGGAGGAGGAGCTTGAGTTCAAGAGAAAGATGGTCTGGCACGCCCTTGACAGGTTCATAAAGAGCAAGGACGGGGGGTTCATGGGACTGCCCCCGGTCATGAAACCGACCCTTTTAGAGACGCCCCAGCGGAGCGTGAGCAGGTTCGCCGATGTGAAGAAGGGCGGGGGTTTTGAATACTCTGGACCTATCATCATGGTTGACAGATATCCCCAGTGCGTCCGCAAGATAGTGGTGTTGGCTCAAAAGTACGATCTGGGATACTCCGGTATGGCGAGAATTATCGGCAGAAGTCACGCCATGATGTACGGTTTTGCCTTTACCTTCAACCGGGCCGACCCCGATATGATGGAGAGGACCAGGAAGGCCCTCCATGAGGTAAGCGAATTCGCCCTCGAAGCAGGGGGCGTGTTCTGGAAGGCCACGGTCCATGAGCAGAAAATGGCCATGGACCGGATGGATCCCAACACCCTCGGCCTCATGAAGATGATAAAGAAGAACATGGATCCCGACGGCATTATGAATCCCGGCAACTGGGAGGTTGATTGAAGATGAGATACGCGGATATTGTCCACAGATGCTTCAGGTGCGGTTACTGCAAATTCACAGGTGATTATACTGACTTCAACTGTCCCACCTACCGCAAGTTCAGGTTCGAGACCTATTCACCGGGCGGGAGGATGTGGCTCATCAGGGCGTGGCTCAACCAGGAGATAGAAAACAGCGACCGTTTTCAGGAGATCCTCTTCTCATGCGCCACCTGCGCCAACTGCGTTGAGCACTGCGTATTCACTTTCAGCGATGACCTGGTGAACATCTTCATCTCGGCCAGGGAGGAGATGGTCGGAAAGGGGATCATCCCGCCCCCGGTGAGGGATTACTTCAAAAACATCACCATTAGCGGAAATCCCTACAAGGAGCCCGCCGCTGACAGGGGAAGATGGGCAGAGGGAATCCCGGTTGAAACCTACACCGATCAGGAGTACCTCTTCTACGTGGGCTGTGCGGGTTCATACGATGAGAGGGCCAAAAAGATCGCCAGGGCCGTGTGTGGTCTTCTACTGAAGGCCGGTGTGTCCATGGGAATCCTCGGGGAGCGGGAGCTCTGTGACGGAAACGAGGTCCGGTCCCTGGGTGAGGCGGGCCTTTTCGAGCTCCTTGCCGGGCGGAACGTTGAAATGTTCAAGGAGTTAGGGATAAAAAAGATCGTTACCCTTGACCCCCATGCCTTCAACGTATTCAAGAACGACTATCCGGACCTTGGCGGAGAGTTCGAGGTCTATCACTATACCCAGATCCTCTGGTCTCTGATTCAAGCGGGCAGGGTACCCTTGGAGGGATCCG
>DREN01000047.1 GCA_011051075.1 Deltaproteobacteria bacterium
AGACTTCCAGATAAAGATTTTGGACTGCGTTATCGGTCGGAATCGTCGACGACGTACTATGGGTACGACTTACTCCGATTCCTCCCTCTGGCCTTGCCAAAATCATTATCTGAAACCCTATATCTCTCCCAATTTCGCCCTGCGGCCCGATTTCCAATCCCTCTGGGCCAGGCAACTTTCAAACTGTAAACGGCCACCTCTACTTCAACGCACCCAGCAACGCCCCTCGCGTCAGGTAACGCTCAAGCCAGATGGCCAGGAACACCAGGGGCAGAATCGCAATCAGCGAAGATGAGCTCAGGCTCCACCATGGCACTTTGGAGGAATTCAGGGCTACGATGGAAACCGGTAGAAGCTGAGTGTCAGCGAAAGTCAGGGTAAAGGCGAAGAAAAAATCGTTCCACGCGAAAATAAAGCAGAGGAGCCCCGTTACCACCAGACCGGGGACACACTCCGGCAGTATGATCTTGTAAAAGGCCTCAACCGGGGTGCACCCGTCGATCAGGGCCGCTTCATCCAGTTCAGTGGAGATATTGTTGAAGAAATCCACCATTATCCACACCACAATGGGCATAAGCATGGCAATGTAAATAATAATCAGGCCTACATGGGTATCCAGGAGTCGAAACATCTTCAGTAGAAGGAAGTACGGTATGGCCAGCACAACCGGCGTAATTATACGTTGTGAAATAAAGAAGAAGGTGATGTCGGTATTCCCAAGGGGGCCTGCGCGAAAGGTAAAACGGGACAGTCCGTAGGCCGCAAAGGTACCAAGGGCAAGACTGACCAGGCTGGACACAAGGGTGACCACAAGGCTGGAGACGTACGGGCCAAAAATATTGACACCTTCCGTGGCCTTGAAAAGGACTTCCCAGCCTTCAAGGGAGGGTTCAAAATCCACAAAGGGGATGTAGGTGGCACCGGATACCACTGCTGCGTCGTTCTTAAACGATGTGCTCAATGCCCACAGGAAAGGGCCGGCCACAAATGCCGACCACAGTATGAGTACAAGATATTTGATCCCCCTGTAAACAAGAATCCTCATCATATGCCTCCTTTGGAAACCAGACCCTTTGTCAGACCTTTGGCAATAAGTGTGAGCGCAAGGATCATCATAAGTAGGTAAACAATGGACATGGCTGACGAGTAACCGATCTGGAATTCACGGAGACTTCGTATGAAGATGTAGTAGGCCGATGTTTCGGTGGAGGTGCCGGGGCCCCCGGATGTCAGGACATATACCGTTTCCATGATCTTTGACGCCTCAATAATGCGGATTATCAGTATGCCTATGGTTATGGGGGCCATCATGGGGAAGGTGATATGCCAGAATATCTGGAACCGGTTGGCCCCATCCATGGCAGCCGCCTCATATGGCTCGTGGGGCAGCGAGAGCAGGCCTGCCAAAAGAAGGATAAAGACGAACGATGTCCACTGCCAGATATCCACAAGGATAACGGCGATCAGTGCGCTTGTAGGTTTTGAAAGCCAGGGGACCGCGGGAAGATGGATCATGGACAGCAGATCGTTTATTGGCCCCAGGGTTTCGTGAAACATTGTCCTCCATACCACTGAAATAATTACCGGAGTCGCCATCATGGGAATAATGAACAAGACCCTGAAAAAACGGTTTTTCTCAATGTCCTGCCACAGGAGGAGGGCAAGGGCGAAGCCTATCACATATTCAAGGGACACAACTGAAAAGACAACGGTGCCCAGGGTGCCAAGGGATTCCCAGAACCGCGTATCATTAAAAACCCGTACGTAGTTGTCAAACCCGATAAAATCCAGCGTAGGTTGAACCACGTCCCAGCTTGAAAAACTCAAACGAAAGGTAAAGACCAGGGGGAAAATGATGATCGCTATCAGGGTAAAGAGCCCCGGAAAAAGAAAAAGATATTTATAGCGAGACTGTATCATCCAAAAGACCTTTCTTTGAGATGTTTACTACACCCGCTTCGCGCTGAAGGCACGAAGCAGGTGTAGTTGTGTGAAAGGGTTCTCTATCTCAGGTTGTCTTCCAGGGCTACCACGGTAGCGTAGGCCTTGCGCACGCGGTCCTTTCCCAGACGTTCAGTGATTTTTTTCCATTCAGCGGCCACTTCATCCATGGCTTGCTGGGGTGTAAGCTGTTTGGCAAGTGCCTTGGAAACGCCCGCGGCCAGGGAACTCATATACTGGTTGACACCTGGGACACGCAGGTCAAAGACGCGGTTACGGCTCTTGTCCATACCTGAGAGTGTGGCACAGTAGGTTTTTGCCACATCCGGGGCCCATCCGGCCTCCTTGATGTAGAATTTCGGGTCAAAGTCGGTGGTCCGGTAAGGATTGACACCGAAACGGCCCACAAGGAGATCTGACTGATGATTGGCCGGGTTTGCGAAAAAGGCCAGGTAATCAAAGGCCATATCCTTGTTCTTGCTTGCCTTGGCCACGGCTGAGGTCCAGCCCCAGCAGATATAGGGCGCGCGATTGGGTGTTTCGAATTTATCCCACTTGCCGGTCTTGCGGTTCCAAACCTTATGTGCCCCGGGCAGGGGCGCGGCGCCCACCAGGTTGCGTATCCGAGATTTGGGCTCCATGGCCTGGATAAAGGCATCGTCCCAGGAGTAACTGAAAAGGGTCTGGCCGCCCCCAAAGGAGAAGATCTCGTCTCCCAGACCGAAGTTGTTGCCGCCCGGCGGCATATAGTCCTGGGCCTCTACAAAATCCTTGACCCCTTCAACCCAGCCTGGCGTGTTGACCAGGGGCTCCATGGTTTCAAGATCGAAGAAAAACCCACCCTTCACGTCGGGGTGCTTGGCATAGGGAGCCACACGGCTTATGATGGCGGAAAACATGAGGTTATCCCGGGCAACCACCTCGGCAGAGCCGTAGTTCTTCTCGCCGTCGCCCTCACAATCCAAGATGTTGAAGAACCGCGCCATTTCCGCGTATTCTTTCCATGTCTGTGGAACCCTCAGATCTTTGCCGGTTTTTTCCTTGTACTTGGCCCGCAGTTCAGGGTTGTTGATCACGTCTGATCGGTACTTCAGGTAGTGCCGGTCTCCGTCCACCGGGAACTGGATCATCCTTCCCTCCCAGATGGCCACGTCCTTGTAGTTCCTCGTTACATCCTGCATCTGAGGCATCCCGATATATTCTCCAGGCACAGGTGCAAGGTAGTTGTGAAAATCACCGATCCAGAGTGAACCGTAAAACATGACATCATAGGCGGCCTGACCCGTCTGAAAGGGAATCATGGCCTTTTGAAAAAGATCTCCAAATGGGACATGGACCACCTTTACCTTTGCTCCGGTCAGCTCTTCAAACTGCTTGGCATGCAGGGCCGTAGGCTCTCCCATGACCGGTATGGCATGGGTGAGGATGGTCAGTGTACGGCCCGAATAATCCTTTTTTGAGGTCGCTTCGTAGGATGCAGGCCCGGGGATATCTTCTTTGATGGGATATTTTTCCGACCACTTGTCCGCCCATGCCATACCACCGGATGATAATCCTGCGGCCAGTGCGATTGTCACCACAAATCTCTTCATCCTGCTCTTTGCCATAAGACACCTCCCTTTCTCTGTTGCCCATGGTTTTCCCTGAAATCTTGTATATCAGGGGATAAGAACCGCTCGCCCTTCAATCTTTCCATCGCGGAGATCGCGCAAGGCATCATTCACATTGCGCAGGGGATACTCCTGCGTAGTAACTTTGATCAGGCCACGGTCAGCTAAAACAATAAGTTCGAAAAGCTCCGAGTAGGATCCCGAGAGGATCCCTTCAACGGTCTTTTCCGACATGATCATATCGGTGGTAGAGATCTCAAGTGTCCCGCCACTCCCGGCAACATAGTAAAACCCGGATCTGCGGGTCATGGTGAATCCCTGTTTTACGGTGTCCTCATCTCCAACAAAGTCGATCACTGCCCTGGCGCCTTTTCCACCTGTCAAGGCAAGGACCCTTTCCACATGGTATTCATCGGCCCTGACCGTGTAATGCGCCCCCATCTCCCTGGCCAGGTTTAGAGCAGTGCCGGATATGTCGATGGCGATGATTTCCGAGGTGCTCAGGACCTGCAGGGCCTGGATACCTACATGACCTAAACCACCGGCCCCTATAACCACGACAAAATCTCCCGGTACCAGGTGGCGTGATGCCCTTTTTGCAGCGTTGTAGGCGGTAAGCCCCGCGTCCGCCAGTGGTGCGGCATCCATGGGGGCTAGGCTGGCGGGAAGCCGAATCAGGGATCTTTCATCGACCTTCATGAACTCGGCAAACCCGCCGTTGGAACTCATGCCTGGAAACAGAAGGTTCGTAGTCTTCGGCATCCTCTCCCCACAGGTGTCACACCGGCTGTTGAAAGTCCGGGGGTGAATGATTACAGGGTCCCCCACTGCAATGTTCTTCACCCTTCCCCCCACCTCTTCTACCCAGCCTGCGTTCTCATGACCAAGTATATGGGGCAGCCTGATATTGAAGTACTTGCGCCACAGACCCCTTATGATGTCCAGATCGGTCCTGCATACCCCTGCGCCTCCTATGCGGACGATAACCTCGTTTTCACCTTCTATGACTGGCTCAGGCACATCCTCGTGGGTAAGCCATTCCACTCCCGTGAGAAACTCGTCAAAGCTGTGCAGTAGTGCGGCTTTCATTGGCTGCAAGGTCCTGCCCTGTTGTTTGATGCGTAAGGGGGTGTGGGAGGCAATCATCCAATAAACAACTTATATTTATTGTAGCAACTTACATGCCAAACGCACATAATGGAGACTTTATCTATTGATATTGATAGGTTAGTCTTCAGGCCGATTGTTTACAGATAACACAGTGTTGACAAACTGAACAGATGGAAGGGGGAAATGTCCCGTAATTGAACACTTTGAGATGAATGGAGGGGGAAATGCTCAATATTTTTCGATCTGTGCGGTTACCCTTAGCCCGTGGGGGCCTCTTTTCCAAAGGACGCAACAAAATATGCCATCACGACATGGAACCCCCCTTAGTCGGATTACAGCTTCGGAGCAGGCAGGAACCCGTACATGCTCCAACCGAGATTCTCTCCTGGGGCTCTCCCGTAGCTTATTTCAAGCGCATGCTGCCGTCCCTGTGAAATGAGATAAGGTTTTGCGTCCTTTGGAAAAGAGGCCCCCACGGACGGGATAGATCCCCTATCCACAATGGCTGAAGTCTAACCGCACAGGTCGATATTTTTTTGATAACTTGACACAACCGTCGCCTCTGCCTTAAAATTTCCCCTGATTACCTGAGCTGAAGGCCCTGAGTCGGGGGACTGAACTTTTCCAACC
Source organism: Deltaproteobacteria bacterium (assembly GCA_011051075.1). Taxonomy (GTDB): domain Bacteria; phylum Desulfobacterota; class DSM-4660; order Desulfatiglandales; family Desulfatiglandaceae; genus Desulfacyla. The sequence continues at coordinate 5,292 of DREN01000047.1, forward strand.
CTGCAGACATGGGAGGGATCACCTCATGAAGGATAACCCACGCAACCTGATAGTCAGGGACGGGGTGTTGCCCTCGCACGTTTTTGCAGAGGAAATACGGGCGTCCTGGGAACGTTGCTTCAGACTGGGTCTTGATCCCTTTGACAGGCCAAGACTCGACTCTGTAAATGAACGGGATCTCGCGCAATTACGGGAACAAAACGATTTGGTCCGGCGGTTCGCCCTGCTTGAGATGAGGAACCTGCAGCAACAGATCGCCGGTTCGAATTTCATAATAATTTTTGCCAACAGTGATGGTGTAATACTTGATGAAGTTCCAGCGGACCCTGGCCTTACTGGCAGGACTGGCTCAAAAACAGCCCCGGGTAATATATGGAGCGAAGATATCAAGGGAACCAATGCCCTCGGACTGGTGAGCTCCTCTCACGAGCCCAGAACAGTCCATGGCTCCGAGCATTATTTTGAAGGGTATTCGGATCTTACCTGCGCGGCCGCACCCATTTTCGACGCCTGCGGCCGAATGGCGGGAATCATAGATGCAACATCGGATTGCCGGTCACGTCAGCAGCATACCCTCGCCCTGGTCAAAATGTCGTGCCTTACCATCGAGAACAGCCTGTTTCGTAATCGTTTCATGGAGGAACTCATTATAGAGTTCCACAGTCGCCATGAATTCCTTGGCACCCTGCACTCGGGGATGCTCGCCTTTAGGCTCGACGGATCCCTTGTCCGGCCCAACCGGCAGGCTAATTTTTTGCTACAGGGGATCCCTCTCCTCCCTGAAAAGACGCATTTCAACGAGATATTCTACACCCCATTCCATGAGTTTCTCCACAACCTCCGTAATTCTTTACTGGTCAATCTCACAGACATTAAGGGGAGTTCCTTTGCTGTAAAGGCATTCAATTTTCATCCCCGCAGGTTTTACTACGTCTCCCCTGATCCCTCAAAAAAACCCCTCAAACAGTCCGGTATGGTATGCGATGACCCTGCCGTGGAAGTTGCCGTAAAGATGGTTGAACGGGCCGCGCAGGGAAATGCTGCCATACTGATACGTGGAGAAACGGGCACTGGAAAGGAGTTGCTTGCACGCCATGCCCACGTGGCAAGTGGTCGGAAGGGAGATTTTGTGGGGGTGAATTGCGCAGCCCTCACAGAGACCCTCATCGAATCGGAACTGTTCGGGTACGCGGATGGAGCCTTTACAGGGGCCATGAGGGGAGGGGCCGTGGGTCTGGTCAGGAAGGCCGACAGAGGCACCCTTTTCCTTGATGAGATCGGAGTTATGCCTCTTCAATTCCAGGTGAAGCTGTTGCGTTTTCTGGACAGGATGCAGATCCGTCCCGTTGGTGCCACAGAAGATATCCAGCTGGATATACAACTGGTCTCTGCCAGCAACAGCGATCTTGCACAAGCCATTGAAGCGGGAGAGTTCAGATCCGATCTCTTCTACAGGATCAATGCGGTAGAGGCAGTTCTTCCTCCCTTGCGTGAGCGAAGCGACTTCAAGGTGATAGTGAGGGCTATCCTCGATTCCCTGGACAGGCCTCTACTGATTGAAGAGGAAGCCGTTGATCTGCTTGAGACCTATGCCTGGCCCGGAAATATCAGGGAGTTGAAGAACTTTCTGACCCGTCTTTCTATTCTAATTGATGAGGGACAACATGGAATCTCTGTGAAAAACGTTCAACCCCTCCTTCAAACCCTTCCATCGGGAACAGGTTCGGGAACCAAAAGGGGAAATCTGGCAGAACAGGAGAGGGAGATTATCCTGTCCGCCTACGCAAGACACCGGGGCAACATATCTGCGGTGGCACGTGAATTAGGCATTTCGCGCAACAAGGTCTACAAAAAGCTGAAAGAGGCCCGTCCATAAAGGCGGAGGTCTGTCTTTTCCTCCTTATGCACACCGTGGTCATTAAAGGGGACATCCTTAAAGAATAAAATAACTTGACATCGACTGCCCTTGGTGGTCTCTTGCGATCATGCCCAGAATAGCTCAATTAGACACGCCCGGCCTCATTCGATCTGGAGAAGGGTTACATAACCGGAAGAGGAAGACAAAGGGCGAGGGTCAGGGCCAGGGACTTGCTCTGTTACTGGTGTGCAATTGAACTCAGGATTC
>DREN01000067.1 GCA_011051075.1 Deltaproteobacteria bacterium
CCCATACATAGACTACTTTCTGCCCGCTGACAGCCTGCAGAGCCTGAAGCGGGTAGGCCGCCTCCTTTCCAGGATCATGATTCACTGATTCGTTCACTGGGTTATGAGCCGGACCCCCTCTGGAGGGGTGAACCGGAAAAACCCCTTTTCAAACTCCTTCTTTTCCGTGAATGGGCCGAGCCTGAACAGGGTAATGCTCCCCATCTGGTTATGTATACGTACCGTCCGGATCTCATGGCCTTCTGTTACCGTCAGGGTGATCCTGTTGATCTCCTGCCATGGGGGATCGGGGATAAGTTCCATCTCATATTTACCTGACTTGTTCCTCCCCTGCAACAGGACCTGAAAGCTCTCCTCCACCCGGGAAAGGCCCCGAAATATGTTACTCAGGAGCCGCAGCTCTCTTCCAAACTCCCTGGCCTCATACCTGTAGGCGCGTTTTTTTTCGGGGATGTACCACCAGAGCGTGTCTTTGTTGGCGATGATTATTTCGACCTTCGGTTTTTTCTGCTCCAGTCTCAGGGAAGACGGGTGTCTGAAGTAGATGGTGCCTGATGCCATATCACCCCTGGCCTGCTCCCCTAACATGCTCATGGACCGTGTGATTACCTCACGGGTATAGGGGACGGAGAGGCCGGAGAGTGGGCCGTATCTGTTCCTGATCCCCTCCAGTATGCTGCCCAGGTCCTCATTGGCCCCCGCAGCAGGCGAAAAGAGCAATAGCATGGCCAATAAGAAAAGCATAAGTCTGATCATATCAGCCAACCTTTCTGCCGTAGACATCCCGCGGCTTCACACCGTCGGAGGGGCCCACGATCCCCTGTATCTCCATCATTTCAATCATCCTGGCGGCCCGGTTATAGCCCACTCTCAGCTTTCTCTGGAGCATGGAGATGGAGGCCTGCCCTGTCCTGGAAACCAGGTCAACGGCGTCTTCGTACTTTTCGTCCGCCTCCAGGTCCTCTGCCATGCCCTCCTCATCTTTGGCGATGCGGGAGAGGATGGTGGTATCGTAGTCCGGTTTTCTCTGCTTTCTGAGAAAGTCGGTAACGCTCTTCACCTCTTCTTCAGACACGTAGGCCCCGTGGATCCTCATGATACGCCCCACACCGGGCGGCATGAACAGCATGTCTCCGTCTCCAAGGAGATGTTCAGCCCCGTTGGTGTCCAGGATGGTTCTGGAATCCACCTTGGACGAGACCTGGAAGGAGAGTCTTGTGGGAAAGTTGGCCTTTATGATGCCCGTTAGCACGTTCACAGAGGGACGCTGGGTCGCTATTATCAGGTGAATGCCCGCGGCCCGGGCCATCTGGGCCAGGCGGGTGATGGCCTCTTCAACCTCTTTTGATGAGACCATCATGAGGTCGGCCAGTTCGTCAATTATAACGATTATGTAGGGGAGGGTCCTGTCTATTCCCCTTGAAGGGTCCTCCTGGGCCGGTCTTTTTTCTTTTACTATCTTCCGGTTGTAGTTTTCGATATTTCTGACACCCCGGTCCGACAGGAGCATGTAACGTCTCTCCATCTCTTCTACGGCCCATCTCAGGGCCTTGGTGGCATCCTTGGCCCTGGTTACAACAGGGTGAAGCAGTTGGGGAATGTCGTGGTACAGGGAGAGTTCGATCCTCTTGGGGTCTACCAGGAGCAGCCTGACCATGTCAGGGGAGACCTTGAACAGGAGGCTCTGGATCATTGTATTGATGGAGACGCTTTTTCCCGTGCCGGTGGCCCCGGCCACCAGCAGGTGGGGCATCTTTGTGAGGTCGGTAACCACTGAACCCCCGGTTATGTCTTTGCCCAGGGCAATGGGAAGCCTGTGCCTTGAATCCCTGTAGGCGGGACTTGAAAGGATCTCCTTCAGATAGACCATATCGCGCTGGTTGTTTGGGATCTCAATCCCTATTGCCGCCTTTCCAGGTATGGGGGCTACAATACGGATGGTCTGGGCCCTGAGGGTGAGGGCCAGGTCGTCGGAGAGGTTTGCCACCTTGCTTATCTTGATCCCTGGGGCGGGTTTGTACTCGTACATGGTAATCACCGGCCCCGGGAGTATCTCTACGACCTCCCCCTCCACTCCGAAGTCTGAAAGCTTCTTCTCCAGACGCCGGGCGCTCATCTCCAGGCTGTCACGCTGAATTCTGACGTTTTTCTGCTCAGGGGGATCCCTCAGAAGATCCAGGGAGGGAAGGCGGAATTCGCCGGCAACGTTCATGAAGGAAAACTGTTCCTGCATGGGAACTTTTTCAGACTCGGCCTTTGATTTAACAATGGTGACCTTGGGCCTGGATCTGATCCTGTTGCGGGCCAGTGTGGTCTTGCGGGTCCTTTTCCTGCGCTCCCTCAACTTTGTAAAGAAGCCCCTGACCCTCTTAACAAGGGCAATGATCCAGAGACCTGTCCTTGAGAAGATTCGTCCCAGGGAGAGATGGGTCACCACCATGAGAGAGATGAGGAACAGGGTTGTGAGCAGGACGTAGGCGCCGAACCGGTTGAGAACCCCTTCTGTCAACCCTGCCAGGTGAAGACCGACCAGTCCACCCGCCGCTATCTTTCCCCCGCGAAAGACGGTCTCGCCCTCAAACCGGAGGTCCAGGATAGCTGAAAAGGAGGCCAGCAATGCCATGGTGGCAACGATGCTCCACAGGGGGGATGAGAGGGGCCTGCCCCTGAAGGAGATGAAGGATACGGCCAGGAGTATGGGTACCAGCCAGAAGGCTGAAAAGCCTAAGATGTCCAGGAGGGCGCCGGACACGTGGGCGCCCACCGTACCGAAGAGGTTCCGGGCCATCCCCACAGGACCTGTCACGTTCCAGAAGAGCCTGTCGGCCGGGTGATATGAGAGGAGACTGCCGGCAAGAATGACGGCAATGAGGAGAAAGAGAAGCCCCTTTATCTCCTTTCCCAGGGGGAGAGCCGGTCTTTTCTGTTTTTTCCCTCTGTCTGGTTTTCGGGCTGAAGCCTTTTTTTTCTTTTTCATTATCGGGATTATCCCATTTTCCGACCCAGGCCCTAAACGGCGATGATCACAGGCATTATCAGGGGGCTTCTCTCGATCACCCTGTAAAAAAAGCGTTTCAGCCTTCTCCTTATCTCCGATTCGATCCTTCCCTGGTCTATGGGCGAAGGCCGATCAAGCTCATCCAAGACCTCTAACACAATACATTCTGCGTCCTCAAGGATAAACTGTCCCTGGTCATCGAATATGAAGCCGCGGGAGATGATTTCAGGTCCGTAGATGGTTTCCCCTGTCTCTTCATCCACGATGAGCAGGACCACGACCATGCCGTGACCGCCTAATTTTCTCCTGTCCCTCAAGACCGTCTCCCCGATATCGCCAACCCCTTTGCCGTCCACCAGGACCCTTCCCGTTGTCACGGGGGTTTTCAGGGCCACCTGTCGGTTTTCAAAAGAGATAACGTCACCATCCTCAGCGATGATTATCCGGTCATCTGCCATCCCCATTTCAGAGGCGATCTGGGCGTGTTTTACCAGGTGTCTGTACTCACCGTGGACAGGCACAAAGAAGCGGGGCTTCACCAGGCTCAACATCAGCTTCAACTCCTCCCGTCTGGCGTGCCCCGATGTATGAATGTCAGAGACCTTTTCGTAGACAACCTCGGCCCCAAGACGGTACAGCCTGTTTATGACCGAGGTTATGGCCCTCTCGTTGCCGGGTATGAAACGGGAGGAGAGGATTATGGTGTCCCCCCTCTTTATCTTTATGCCCCTGTGTTTACCCTGGGCCATACGGGTCAGGGCTGACATGGGTTCCCCCTGGCTCCCGGTCGTGATAATGAGGATCTTGTGGTCCGGGAACTGGTCGATCTGCCTTTCACCGATCTCGCTCCCTTCGGGTATGTGAATGAAACCCTGTTCCCTGGCGATCCCCACGTTGGTGATCATGCTCTTTCCGTTGAAGATCACCTTGCGCCCGAACTTTACGGCAAGGGATATGACCTGCTGGATCCTGGTGATGTTGGAGGCGAAGCTGGCCACCACCAGCCTCCCCCGGCATGTCTGGAACAGGTCGTCCAGGGTCTTTCTTACATCCTTCTCGCTCAGGGTGTACCCGTCCTTTTCAGCGTTGGTGGAGTCTGAGAAGAAGGCCAGTACCCCCTTTTCCCCGAAATGGGCAAAGCGTATCAGGTCGGTAAACTGGGAATCCACCGGTGTGGGATCTATTCTGAAGTCCCCCGAGTGTAAGAGGATACCCTCGGGGGTGTCTATGGCAAGACCCACCCCGTCAACAATGCTGTGGTTTACGCTGATAAACTCCACGTTGAAAGGTCCGAGGCTGATGTTCTCCCCCGCCCTTATTTCCCTGAGATCGGGCTCCACCGGTAGCAGGTACTCCCTCAGCTTTGCCCTCAGGAGCCCCAGGGTGAAACCGGTGCCCATGACGGGGACGGGGAACTCCCTGAGAAAAAAGGGGATGGCGCCGATGTGGTCTTCGTGGCCGTGGGTCAGGATCACGGCCCTTATCTTTTCCCTGTTTTCCCTGAGGTATGTGAAATCAGGGATTACCAGGTCTATCCCGGGCATATAGTCGTTGGGAAACATGAGGCCCGCGTCTACGATCATGAGGTCTGTCCCGTACTCCACTACCATCATATTGAGGCCGATCTCTCCCAGTCCCCCGATAGGTATTACTTTAAGCATTTTGTTCCCTCAATGTGTTTCCGGCGCCTTCGGGGCGCCGTCAGGCAGTTCCATAATTGGGTTGGAAAACTATCGCAACTATTCTTTTGAATAAACAGCACCTTAACCCTTTTTCCCCTTTGGGTCAACAGGGAAAGCATCTTTTATGATCTCCGTATATTACAAGGCCTGCCAAACCTTATGTCTGAGCGGTTGATCATAAATGGCTTTGACGTGGGGCCATCTGTATGGTATGGAAGAAAAGAATCTACAGGTTCAAGGTTATGGGGCACTTAACGGTATTATGAGCAAAAAGGAGAGTGGGAGATGGCCAGTGTAAACAAGGTGATATTGATCGGAAATCTGGGGGCTGATCCGGAAGTGAGATATACGCCCAGTGGCACTGCTGTAGCCAATTTCAATATTGCAACTACTGAGCAGTGGACTGACAAATCAGGCGAAAAGCAGGAACGAACTGAATGGCACCGCATTGTTGCATGGGGTCGGACAGGTGAGATTTGCGGCGAGTACCTGCATAAAGGGAAACAAGTTTATGTTGAGGGCCGTCTGCAAACAAGGTCGTGGGATGACCGTGAAGGCAACAAGCGGTACACAACCGAGGTAATTGCTTATGCGGTCAAGATGCTCGGGCCGGCTGGAAAGGAAGGCAGAGCAGAATCCAAGGGCAACCAGTTCCCACCGGAAGAGCCTGTAAACCTACCCGAGGACGAGATTCCCTTTTAGAAAGACTGGGGGATCCCCTGTCTGCCTGCGGTCAGGGGATCCTCTGCCCTATGCCTTTCCCTCCGTCCTCTTTTCATTTTCGCCCGGTGTAGCGAGTTCGTCATCGGGCCCGGGAAGTTCATCCTTGGCCTCATGGGTGGCCTTTTTGAAATTCTTGATCCCCTTGCCTATTCCACTCCCTATCTCGGGGAGTTTACCCGCCCCGAAAATGATCAGGATGATGATCAGAATAATGATCAACTCAGGCATGCCTATCCCAAACATATGGCTACCTCCGTTTTGAACCACACAAAACCCGTGAGTCAGGGGGTGTTCAGCCCCTGCGGGTTATCAATCCTGCCTAATCCGTCAACCCTCTAAAGTCAAAAGAGTTTCGGAATTTCATGATGGACCGCTGGTATTCAAGCCAGCTTGTCCAGAGCTGGCGCCACTCCTCGTTGTGCCAGAAGGGATCCTCGTCCTTTTTACCCCCCTTGGATAGCTTCTTGAAGGCCTCAAATTCGGACCGGCAGCCCTCGCACAGGGTCTCCTCCACAGGGATCCTTGACCCTGGAATGGACGGCTCTTCGGGCCCCTTTTTGTGACGGCCGCACATGGCGCATTTGAGATGGCACGCCGAGCACTGGACTAGCCTCTGCATGGCCTCAAATCTGTCGCGATGGGTCTCGACCTGCTGTTTACGCCTTCTGTCCTCAATCCGGCCCGTAATGTTCAGTACTTTTTCCATTCGGTCAAAGCCCCTCGAGATAGTAGCATCTACCTGAATGATAACACCTTGGAGGGCTCCAGTCAAGGAGGGTCTCTGCCGGTATCAGCCTTTTTCCATCATATCCATGACGGTTTCCCCGAGGGTGCCCAGGTTCAGGGCCACTTTGATCCCGGCTCCTTCGAGGGCCTTTATCTTGTCCTCGGCCTTTCCCTGACCGCCTGATATTATGGCCCCGGCATGACCCATCCGCCGCCCGGGGGGCGCGGTCTGTCCCGCAATAAAGGCCACAACCGGCTTGGTGAACTCCCTGCTGATGTAATCCGCCGCCTCCTCCTCGGCGGTGCCTCCGATCTCTCCGATAAGGACGACCCCTTCTGTCTCAGGGTCCTGTTTGAGCCTTTTTAGGTGGTCTATAAATGTTGTTCCGATGAGAGGGTCTCCGCCGATGCCGATGCATGTGGATTGTCCAAGGCCGGCCCTGGTCAACTGGTCAACCACCTCATAAGTCAGGGTCCCGCTCCTGGATATGACCGCCATTGGTCCGGGTCTGTGTATTGGCCCGGGCATTATCCCCACCTTGCATTTCCCAGGTGAGATGATTCCAGGACAGTTGGGTCCTATAAGTATTGATTTTCTGCTCCTGAGAAAGCCGAGCACCTTGACCATATCAAGAACCGGGATTCCCTCTGTGATACATACGATTACGCCAATCCCTGCCGAGGTCGAGTCTATGATGGCGTCTGCCGCAAACGGGGGGGGGACAAATATGCAGGCAACGTTTACCCCTTCCTTTTCCACGGCCTGTCTCACGGTGTTAAAGACAGGGACTCCTTCGATCTCGCGGCCCCCCTTCCCCGGCGTTACTCCCGCGGCTACCACTGTTCCGTACTCAAGCATCTGTTTTGTATGAAAGGTGCCTTCCCGGCCCGTTATGCCCTGAACAACGACCCTTGTGTTTTTATCTATCAGTATGCTCATAGTAAAAAGCCTTCCTGGAAAAAATGTGTGTCATCATATGCGGAAACGATCATCCTTTTCAAGATGTCAAAAAAGGGCAACCGTTGGCCTGTCAGGAAGAAACCTGCCTTGAAACCAGGTTGGCCGCTTCCACCAGGTCCCTGGCCACCAGAAATTTCAGGTCGGATCCCTTTAAAATCTCTCTCCCCTCTTCCACATTGGTACCCTCCAGCCTGACGATAAGGGGTACCCGTATCCCTGTCTTCTGAGCAGCGGCAACCACTCCTCTCGCCAGGACGTCACACCGGAGTATGCCGCCGAATATATTAATAAG
>DREN01000113.1 GCA_011051075.1 Deltaproteobacteria bacterium
GAATAGCATCTATCTGAAAGCTATGCGAGTCTTTTCTACCAGACATGGCACAAAATCCCATGGGGCACACGGGCCGTTATTCCAAATGATTTCTATTGTAATTACAGATAATCGGTATTAACTTAAGCCGTTTCTGAGCGGAAATCTCCCTTTCAGGTATCACACCCTGCCGTCGGGCGGGGGAAGGCTGAAATACAGGTTCATCCGATTTTACGATATGAAGAAAAAGATCACAATAGCCCTTTCAGGTAACCCCAATGCGGGAAAGACAACGGTCTTTAACGCCATCACAGGCGCCAGGCAGCATATTGCCAATTATCCCGGGGTCACCGTTGAGAAGAAGTACGGTACCGTGGTCCACAAGGGCCATGAGATAGAGGTGGTAGACCTTCCCGGGACATACTCATTGACCGCCTATTCCCTGGAAGAGATCGTGGCCAGGGATTTTATCATCAACGAGAGGCCCGACCTGGTGGTGGACATCGTTGATGCCTCCAGTCTGGACAGGCATCTCTACCTGGCAGTACAGCTCAAGGAATTAGGCGTCCCGCTCATAATCGCCCTTAATATGGTGGATATGGCAGAGACCCGGGGAATTACAGTGGACCATCAGAAGCTATCGTCCCAGTTCGGCGCGCCTGTTGTCCCCATGGTGGCAAGGTTGAACAAAGGGATAGAGGATCTCCTGGATACGGTGATCCAGGTGGTGAGAGACAAGCCCCAGTGGAAACTGGCCCCCATCTCCTACGGCATGGACATAGACCGGGCCCTTGATGAGATATCGGCCCTTATTGAGGAATCTCGGGTGTTTGACAGAAAATACCCATCCCGGTGGCGCGCCCTCAAATGCCTGGAAGGGGACAGCCAGATCATAGGGCTGCTGCACCGCGACCCGGCTTTCGGGCCCAGGATAGAGGAGATATGCAGGGAGATACACAGGCATACCATGAACACCCTGGAGGAAGAGCCCGAAGCCATAATTGCGGACCATCGCTATGGCTATATAACGGGTATCACCAAGAAGGCGGTGAAGCGAAGGATCGAGACGCGGCTCAACTTCTCTGACAAACTTGACAAGGTCCTGACCAATCGATTCTTAGGTCCTTTGCTCATGGTGACCATACTATACGGCATGTACTCCTTTACCTTCTGGGCCAGTGAAGCGCCAATAATCTGGCTGGAGGCCTTTTTTGACTCCCTGAAAGGGGTGGTGATGTCGGTAACTCCGTCCGGGATGCTTCAGTCACTGATCGTTTCCGGTATTATCGGGGGGGCCGGGGGGGTATTGGGCTTTGTACCCCTTATCATGTTCATGTTCTTTGCCATTGCGGTCATGGAGGATTCGGGCTATATGGCCAGGGTGGCCTATATGCTGGACAGGCTGCTCCGATGGTTCGGGCTCCACGGCAACTCGGTCATGGCCTTGGTGGTGAGCGGCGGGATTTCCGGCGGGTGCGCCGTACCTGGGGTTATGGCAACGAGGGTCCTGAGGGACCCGAAGGAGAGGATCGCCACCCTCCTTGTAATCCCCTTCATGAACTGCGGGGCCAAGCTGCCCGTATACGCAATGCTCATAGGGGCCTTTTTTGTCAGGGACAAGGCAAGGATAATGTTTCTGTTGACCATCCTTTCCTGGGCCTTTGCCCTCTTCGCAGCCAAGGTCATAAGGTCCACGGTCCTGAAGGGGCCCAAGACACCCTTTGTAATGGAGCTGCCGCCCTACCGTGCCCCCACCATGGCCGGACTGATGATTCACACCTGGGAGCGGACCTGGCAGTACATAAAAAAGGCGGGGACGGTCATCCTGGCCTTTTCCGTCCTTCTCTGGGCCATGATGACCTTTCCGGGTCTCACCAGGGACCAGAGCGCCTCCTTTGAGAAGCAGCGTCAGGGGCTCAAAACCGCCTTTCTCAACAGCCCCGGTATAAAGGACCTGATAGGAGGGGAGAAAGGGCTAAACGCCCTGGATGAAATCTATTCAGCGTACCTGAAAGATGATAAGCCGCCCCCTGTACCCACCGGGCTCAGCAGCCACGTTGTAAAAGTGGCCCGGGCCGCATGCAACCTTAAAGGCGCAAACCTTGGCCGTGAGCAGATCGATCCTCAATATGAAGACGCTGCAACCCGGTACGTGGAGTTCAGAAGCCGGATCGGTTATATTGACGCGCTGGAGCAGCAGGCCGCACTCAAGAGGACCGTTGCGGGATGGCTGGGACTCCGGTTGGAGGCAATCACACGGCCCCTGGGCTTTGACTACAGGACCAACATAGCCCTTGTGGGTGGCTTTGCGGCCAAAGAGGTGGTGGTATCCACCCTGGGGACTGCCTACTCCCTGGGCCAGGTGGATACGGAGAAGGCCGGTTCCCTCTCTGAACAGCTCAAGAAGGATCCGGCCTGGAATCCGCTCCAGGCCTTTACCCTGATCATCTTTACCATGCTCTACGTCCCGTGCATTGCCACTGTGGTTGCAATGCGCAGGGAAAGCTCGTTGAAGTGGGTGGGGTTTTCCATCACCTTCAACCTGATGGTGGCCTATCTGGTATCTCTCTTTATCAGACAGGTGGGCATGGCGCTGGGGATCGGGGTATGAGCGAGACCTGTTTCTGCAACAAAGCCGTGGCCCCTTGACCGGATAAGGGGGAGATGATTTACGTCGCGGGAAGGCGGCCTGACGGGAGAGGGGCCGCAAAAGGGAGAAAACGCCCGATCTTTCGGGGGTCATTACAAATCAGAAGATGGAGTAGTAGAGACTATGGACAAAATGCCTATTACGCGAGAAGGGCTTGAAAAGCTGAAACAGGAGCTTGCCCATCTTGAAAAAGAGGAGAAACCGAAAAACATAAGGGCCATAGAAGAGGCCCGGAGCCACGGTGATATCAGCGAGAACGCGGAGTATCACGCGGCCAAGGAACGGCAGTCTTTTCTGACGGGAAGAATCAACGAGCTGAAGACCGCCATAGGACGGGCGGAGGTAATTGAAATCGATGGGGAGCCCGCCGACAGGGTCGTGTTCGGGCGGACCGTGGTCCTCTACGACCTCCAGAGCGATCAGGAGGTAAGCTACCGGCTTGTGGGGCATTACGAGTCTGACCCTGAAAGGGGAAAGATATCGATACAGTCACCCCTGGGCAGGGGGTTGATCGGCAAGGGCGTGGGGGATGAGGTAAAGATAAACATCCCCCGCGGGGTACAGGAATATGAGATCCTGGAGATCCGGTGAGGCTAAACATGGACAGGGTGGAACAGAACTGCGCAGTAACCGTTAAGTTCACCATGAGAACCCAGATCTCCCCGGATAAGTTCGCCGAACGTCCCCAGGAGGAGATCCGGTTCATATTCGGTGTTGAAGAGCAGGTCCCGGCCCTTGAAAAGGCCCTGGGCGGGGCACCTGTGGGCCACAGGTTCAGCATTCATATCCCTGCCTCGGAGATTTACGGAGAGCATGATCCCGCTCTGATCAGGGAAATCCCCAAGAAAGGCCTTATAAAGCAGAGGATAAGGGAGGGAAAATTCTACCGTCAGATGAAGATGGGCAGTCTGGTCTCTTTCAAGATCCTGGAGGTGAGACCGGACACAGTGCTGGTTGATTTCAACAGGCCCATGGCCGGGATTTCCGCCTCCCTTGATGGTGAGGTGGTGGCAATCACAAAGGCCACCGAGGCCGAAATAAAGGCGGCCCGCGAGGCCCAGGAGAAAAAAAGGATCGGGTGCGGGTAATGGCGGACCGCATATTCATTCACGGCCTGGAAAGCAGCAATCAAGGCACCAAGGCGGTCTTTTTCCGCGAAAAGTTCCCGAGCATGATAATCCCCACCTTTACGGGCAACCTGCCGGAACGTATGGAAAAGCTGTACAGGGTCCTGTCAGGTAGGAGCGGGCTCAGGATCGTGGGTTCAAGTTTCGGAGGGCTTATGGCCTCTCTCTTCGCCATGGAGCACCCATCCCGGGTGGAAAGAATGGTCCTCCTTGCCCCCGCCCTCAACCTGATCCAGCTTGTGTCTGGGCAACGGAGGGAAGTCCCTGTTCCGGTGAAGATATACCACGGCAGTAACGATGAGGTGATTCCCCTATCTGAAGTGCGGCCCGTGGCAGAGGAGATCTTTACCGATCTTACCTTCAACGTTGTGGATGACGACCACTTCCTCCACAGGACCTTCAAGACCCTCGACTGGGATACCCTTCTTGCCTGATCAGACCTCTTTGTCGCGGTTGTCTGACCTTGCCCCTTTTTCCACCTGTGATACGTACCAGTCTATCTGCCTGCACACCCCCCTGATGATCCTAACCTCCCTGGCCCTCAGGGGAAACCTGGACAGGAACCGGCGGATATTTCCGATCCAGTGCTCGGGATTCTGGGGATTGATAAATCCGATCTTCAGGAGCACCTCTCTCAGGTGATCGTACATCCCCTCTAATTCGAAACTGTTGGCCAGCCGGGGCACGACCTCCCGGGAATCCCCGTGAAGGCCCATAAAGATCTCATAGCAGATTATCATGACTGCCTGGGCCAGGTTGAGAGATGAAAAGGAGGCCGTGGGAATGGTGAGAGTCATATGGCAGTGGCGGAGCTGCTGGTTGGAGAGGCCCCGGTCTTCAGGCCCGAAGAGGATTCCCACCAGGTTGTTTTGCGACAGAAGCACAAGCCTCCGGGCCAGCAACCGGGGTTGGGCCATAGTAGGTCTGAGGGACCCGGTGCGGGCCGTGGTCCCGACCAGGTAGTTAAAAGGCCTAAGCCCCTCCCTGAGATCCTGATAGATCTCCATCTTCTTTATGAGTGTTGCCGAACTCCCCGTTGCGGTCTTTAGAATCCGGCACGGGTCACAGTTTTTGGGGTCTATGAGTATGAGCCTGCTCAGGCCCATGTTGTGCATGGCACGGGCCGTTGATCCTATGTTCTCGGGGATCTGGGGCTGTACCAGTATTACGGCTACGTTGTCCATGTTCGCCCCGAGCATTGCCGCCACCTCAGGGTCTTTCCGTGAGAAGATCAATAATCTCAGCGTTGAGTTCATCGCTGTCAAAAGAAAAGCTCACCGTCCCTTCATGGACCTCAAAGGAAAGGAGCTTTGAGCCGTACTCCTCTGCCACGCTCTCTAACATCTCCCTGAACTGTGAGGCATAGGGATGGTCGGGGCTGTCCACCTCGGCCTCGAACATGTCAACCTCAAAAACACCAGATGGTTCTTTCATCTCTCAAATATTTCTCCAGAAGAGGGCGGTCCCTGCGGCCAGAGCAACCGCTCCAAAGATAAATATCGCGCCAAAGGAGGAGAAGTCAAGCAGGACTCCGCCAAGCACGGGACCGGCCAGCATACCGAGGCTGTGGCCCAGGGCAAGGAGTCCCATTATGGAACCCATGGCCCCCACCCTCCTGCCCTCAATAACGCCGTAGGCCATAATTGCCGGAAAGGATACCCCCCCTGCCAGCCCGATGGCACCGTTGGCAAGGATAAGCCCCACAAGGGACCCGGCCCTGTCCAGGAAGAGTACGGCCAGCATGGCCAGGATTCCGCCTGAGATGGTTAATATCTTTTTACTGAACCGGTCGGCCAGGTACCCCATGGGCACCTGGAGGAACCCCGCCGTGAGGACATTTATCATGACCACGGTTCCGATCTCAGCACTCGAGAGGGCCATCCTTGTGCTGGCCAGGAGGGGAAGGAAGGCCCAGGTAATACCGATACAGGTGGTAAAGCAGGTCCTGAAGGCGAAGAGTGAAAACACCGACGGGATCCTCATGAGCTTCAGGTACGGGACCGGTCCCTTTGACTCGGAGTAGGGGATGCCCTGCCCTCCCTTGACTCTCTCCCTCGGGAGGAAAACAAGGCAGAGCATGAAGCCGGCAAAGGTCAGTATTGCCATACCAAGGAAGGAGGCCTGTATATTGAACCAGTCCTTTACCAACCCCCCCATGACAGGCCCGGCACTGAGGCCCCCGTACAGGGATACGTTAAACAGGCCCATAACGCGCCCCTCCATATCCCTGGGGGTGATCTCCCCGATGTAGGCCTGGGCCACGGGCAGGATCATGGCCGAGGCAAATCCCTGTCCCAGCCTGAGGAGGATCAGGGAGTCCACGCTCTTTGAGAGGGTATACAGGAGGGAGGTAAGGAAGTAGACAAAAAGCCCGGTGGTTAACAGGGGCTTTTTCCCTTTCCGGTCGGAGAGTTTACCAAAGTAGGGGACAAAAAGGGTCCTTGTCAGGGAGAATGCCCCGAATATGAGGCCGATCTGCAGGCCCCCCGCACCCAGTTCATGGGCATATACGGGGAGCAGGGGCGCAACAAGGCCCGCGCCCATGGTCGTTACAAAAACGGCCATGAACAGGGTTATGAATATCTTGAGGTTGATCTTGGCTGCTGTTGACACAGAGACATCTTCCTGCCCTGGACGAACTACTTCCGGTTCTGTCCTGCCAATTCCCCCTGGCCGGGGGTGAACTGGCTTTACAGGGATGGTGAAGTTCTGTCAAGGAGAATCTGGGCCCCCTGGAGGCCGGGGGCATATCAGTGCAAAAGGTGAGTATCCTCAAAAATGCTTGACAGGCCCTATTTCTCATACTATATTCCATAAACTGCATTTAATGGAGAGTCTCATATGAAAGAGTTCATCAAGGTCATGAAGGCCCTTTCCGACCCCAACCGGGTAAGGATTGTCAAGATGCTCCAGCATAAGATGATGTGTGTGTGCGAGCTGAGGGAGGCCCTTCAGATCTCCCAGTCCAGTGTCTCAAAGCATCTGAAGATACTTGAAGAAGCGGGGCTTGTGGATTTCAGGAAAGAGGGCCTCTGGGTAAACTACTACCTCGCGGACGGCGGGAAGTCCCCCTACGCCTCCAGCCTCCTGGGAAATCTTCGCCACTGGCTGGAGGATGAGACCGAGGTGAAGGATCTGATCAGGAAGCTCCCCCATATACGCCGGGAGGAGGTCTGCAGGGGACCGTAAAATTTTTCGACCTGTGCGGTTAGACTTCAGCAATTGTGGATACGGGATCTATCCCGACCGTGGCGGGAGTCCGTCCGTGGGGGTCTCTTTTCCAAAGGACGCAAAACAACCCTATCTGATTGCACAGGGACGGCAGCATGCGCTTGAAATAAGCTACGGGAGAGCCCCACCAGGAGAGAGTCTCGGTTGGAGCCTGTACGGGTTCCTGCCTGCTCCGAAGCTGTAATCCAACTAAGGGCTCACTCAAAAATAACTCCACATTTTGACATCCCAGCTTCAGGCCATCTTCGGCCGTCGCTCAATCGTGAAGCCCTCGAAACCCCGCCAGGGCGGGGCTATTATTCCTGCGGCCTCACTCAATCGCGCCGACCAGGTAAGCGAGTTTGCGAGACTCCGAATATGACCCAAATC
>DREN01000400.1 GCA_011051075.1 Deltaproteobacteria bacterium
GAACTGGAAGAGGAACTCAAATATCTTCAGGAAGAGACCTATGTCATTACCCCTCCAAAATTCCCCAAAGAATAGACAAGGCACCCGGTACCATCCACGTGGTGACGGACAGACAGATTCGCCAGATGAGGGCCAGATAGCTCTCAGAGGTGGTCCAGACCGTTCCGGGGTGGTTTGTCAGTCAGTGGTATCAGGGACAGAACAAGCCGAAAAAAGGGTAAATCTGCTCTTGATTTTTGTGGGAATAGGAAAGGACGGGAGTCGGTGGTCAGAGGGCAGATCTGGTAAAGGTTTACGGATTCAGGAGGAAAACGTTTTAAGGCTGTTCAAGACATCTTCGGCGTGAATATTTCCCTTTACTCCCATGTCCGATAGAATGTCTAACGTCTCAGAGAGTGTCAATTTCAACAGATCAGAGGCCTCCCTCAGTGTGATTTTTCCGGCTTTGTACTCTTTGGAGATGTAGGATTCAAAGCCCATCCTTGCCAGCTTTCTCAAAGAATGGGTGTTTTCAATCTTCTCTGACCGGGATACATAGGCTATGGCCTTGTCGATATCCTCAGGGATTCGCATTGATTTTACTTTCATTTTTCCTTCTCCAGAAGCAACTTGGTCATGCTGAATTCATCTTCGCTTATAAATCCAGCCAACTGGTCCAATGCCCAAAGTGCTGTGTTCCAGTTTATTTGCCCCTCTTTCTGTAGTTGATGGATAATGAGCCCCGGCAGAATGAAGCGGATCCCGTGGGCTTTCAAAGTACGGGTCAGTTTTGCATCGTCTGTTGCCACCGCATCGTATTTTGCCTTTTCAAAAAGCGCGACCAACGCAAGATCTCCTTTTCTAAAATCCAAATGAGATTCAATAACGTCAATGATCCCGGATGCAATGTTCTGCTCTACTGCAAATGCATCTGCACACTCCTTGATTTTACCGGCATCAACAACTTCCCATTTTATTGTTTCAGGAATAGAGATGGCTGCATTCTCTGCTATGAGCTCTTTCAGCCCAGCTTTTGTCAGTTTGATCAGGCAATCGGCATCCATCAAGAGTTTCATGTAATCTATTGTATTTGATGGGCTACAAATAAGTCAATAGAAAAGGGTAGGAGATAGCAAAAAGGTGGTATGCGAAATCCGGCTCAACTGGATAAAGAGGGCGGAGGTGAACCCTCTTTATGTATCTTGTTGTCCCGCCGTCGGAGGGAGAAAGGGAACCCTAAGGGGGGTCTCTGTTATATTTTCAAAAGGCCAAAGTATTACAAATATTCTGTGCCTGTATTTTGTACAACTAACAATATGATATTTGCATTCATAGATCGTGTGTGATAATTTCCTAAAATACTTCGCAATTATGGCTATGTGGATGCCAGGGGCATGGGCGTGAGAACAAAGGTCAAGACGACCTGAAAAATTTGCCTTTAACCGGTGAGCTATTCAGGTGTTTAAGGAAATACAAAGTACATTAGCTATGAATTGCCGTATATTTTTTGATCCGCAGATTTCACAATTGATAAGGATTCCAATCGATTAGAAATAGGAGTTTAGAAACGAAGGACATCACAGGGTGACGGAAAAAGGGACAAAGGATCAAGAAACGGTCAGGTGGAGCATCCGGTGGAAGCTCATGGGTATTATCACGCTCCTGGTGTTCGCCCTGGTTGCCGTACTGTCCTACACCCAGATCTCGTCTCAAAGGAAGATTTTGGAGATGGAACTGAACGAGAGGATTGCGCTTATGCGGGCAAACCTCATCGAGCGCGGAAAGGGCTTTATCATCAATCTATCCCAGCAGATCGAAAACGACCTGGCCGTTTTAAACCTATCCGGGGTGATGCGGGCCCTCAAAGAAAGCGCGGAGAGCAATAGGGAAATCAAATACGCCATTTTGATGAATTCCTCGGGCGTGGCCCTTATGGATACGCACCGGCCCGATCTCACCCAGACCCGACTGACCGGGGCGCGCGACAGGGAGGCCCTGAATCAGAGCAAGGTGACGGTGATGACCTACAGGGAGGGAGATGAATCAATCGTTGAAATCGTAAATCCCCTGCAGATCAGCACAGAGCCCTGGGGTGTGCTTAGGCTTATTTACACCCTGAAGCTCCTTGAAAATGAGATAGAGATCTCCCGCAAAGAGATCCGGCAAGAGATAAGGCGGATGATTTACCGATCTATTATGACATCCCTCCTGTTTTTAGGGGGATGTCTTCTGTTAGTCTTTTTTCTGTCAACAAGGTTCTCGAAACCGCTCATTCGTCTCACCGAATCAGCCCGGAAACTCTCAAAGGGAGATTTTACCATCTCATCGGACATTCAAATCCGCTCGAAGGACGAAATCGGCGTCCTTGGGGCCAGTTTTGTTGAAATGAGCAAGGATTTAGAAGGCTCCTATAAAAAATTAGAGGAGTACAGCAACCGGTATCGCGCCCTGTTTGAATACTCCCCCACCTCCCTGTGGGAGGAGGATTTTTCAGAGGTCAAGACCCACATCGATGGTCTGCGGGACAAAGGGATTCGGGATTTCAGGGCCTATTTCAACGATCATCCAGAGGAATTAAAAGATTGCACCGGTATGATCAAGATCCTGGATGTGAATGAATCCACTTTGAAGCTCTATGAGGCGGATAACAAAGATGAGTTAGCACAAAGCCTTGACAAAATCCTGACAGATGAATCCCATGAGATCTTCAAAGAGCAGGTACTGGCCATTGCGGAGGGAAAGGCCTTTGAGATCCAGTGTGTCAACAGGACCCTGACGGGAAGGAAGATCACTGTCCTGATGAAGGCCTCCATACCGCCGGGATATGAGAAGAACTGGGCCAAGGTCCTTATTTCCGTACACGACCTGTCAGAGCGGATGCGAGCCGTATTCCTCAAAGATATGTTTTGCCGTTATCTCTCTGAAGAGGTGACAAACACGCTCCTGGAAAACCCTGACCTGGTGAATCTTGGGGGTGAAAAACGGAGCGGCACAATCATGATATCCGACCTCCGGGGGTTTACCTCTCTTGCCGAGCGCCTTGAACCGGAACAGGTCGTTCAAATCTTGAACACCTATTTCGAGATCATGGTTGAGGTCCTTCTGAAATATAACGCCACCATCAACGAAATCATCGGCGACGCGCTCCTGGTGATCTTTGGCGCTCCCCAGAAAATGCCGGACAGGGCCAGGCGGGCTATTGCCTGCGCCATTGAGATGCAAAACGCCATGGTCAAAGTCAACGAGGAGAACCGCATGCAGGGACTCCCTGAAATTGAGATGGGGATCGGTCTCAACGAGGACGAGGTGATCGTTGGCAACATCGGTTCCAGCAGGCGCAGCAAGTACGGCGTGGTAGGAAGCGGCGTCAACATGACAAGCCGGATTGAATCTTACACCGTGGGAGGGCAGATTCTGATCTCGGATTCGGTGCGAAAGCAGGCAGGGGAAATTCTGCGTATCGATGAACAACGAGAAGTGATACCCAAAGGCTCGGAAGCGCCGCTCAAGATTTACGAGGTGGGCGGCATTGGCGTCCCCTACAACCTTGCCCTGGAGGAGAAAGAGCCCTCTCTCGTTGTCTTAGGGAGAAGGGTCCCCCTCCTCTACACGCTGCTTGATGCCAAAGATGTGGGCAAAGACCAGCTCAAGGGTCTGATCAGTCGCCTCTCTAAGAAGGGTGCCGAGGTTGAGTTGAAGGAACCTCTAAAACTCTTAACCAACATAAAGATGAACCTCGGAGAGGTGTCTGAGGAGTTGGCTTCTAAGGATTTTTACGGGAAGGTTATCGAATATACAAGTGAAGATCAGAATAGATATATCGTCCGGTTTACTTCCGCCTCTCCCGAGGTTTCCGCCTATTTCCAGGCGCTCCGGCAATACGGGGTCAGAGAAATGTCCACAGAAAATGCCTGAGTTTTAGGGATTTTTATGAAAAACTTCATGGAGCCTGAGAGTGTTGGGCTCATCGGGATAACCAGGAAAACCGGTGGCGGGAGCTTCAATCTCATGGAGAATATGATCAGGTGCGGGTTTTCCGGCAAGATTTTCCCTGTCAATCCTGAGAGAGAGGCAAAAGGTCCTCAAAGGGATCGCCTGAATGAGTACAAAGGATAAGGAGCTACGGCAGAGATCATGGAAGGGTACATAAAGGCGGCCACCCTGGACAACCAGTTTGAGGCCCAGTTATTGGAATCGATTCTCAGAGAGCAGGAGATCCCCCACCTGATGAGGTCTTACTACGATACGGCCTTTGACGGCCTTTTCCAGACCCAGAAGGGGTGGGGTCATGTGAGTGCGCCCCGGGAATACGTAGAGGAGATCGTGGAGATACTGTCTGATTTGAGGAGGAAAAGAGACAGAGAAAACGTGGAACCTGAATGACTTGCAGGGGCCACACAACGAGATTCATGGGTTACAGGAGGGTTCGGCTCATGCTCGGAAACGCGTTGATGGTAGTTAGTTTTTTTCTTTCTATTTCAGGGTGTTATAATCAAGATATAAACTTCAGTATTCGGTTTGGGCAGATAGAGGGATTAAGGGCACAGGACAGGATAATATTTGAGGAAAACCGGATCGGCCAAGTGGAGTCCATTTCTTACACTAACGAAGGTGATTATCTTGTTCATGTGCAGATAGACAAGCCCTTTGTAAATGCGGCAACCGAATACTCCCGGTTCTTCATTATCGACGATCCGTCGAAACGGGGAAGGAAGGCGGTTCAGATGGTAAGGACAGGGAAGGGCGGTTTGCCCCTGGAGAAGGGCGCCGTTGTTGAGGGCACCACAAGGTTCGCGTTTCTCCTCAGTACCATGCAGGACAACCTTGGAAAGGCGGTATCAGATTTAAACCGTAAATTCAAGGAGATGTCTGATGATTTGAAAGGGATTCCTGAGAGCAGCGAGGTAAAGGAGTTTGAGCGGTACCTTGGCGAGCTCAAGGAAAAAATGCTGAGCGCCGGGGCCGGCGTGCGGGAAAAGATCCAGAAGGATCTGCTGCCCTGGCTCCAGAAGGAGATAGACAAACTCAGGGAGAGGCTCAGAAAGCTGGGCCGGGAAAAGGAGGTTGAGCCCCTTGAGGTAAAGATGGAGGAGCTGAGGAGGATCTGAAGCGGGAACCCTGCAGGCGCTATCTTCGTTTGGTGTGCTACATGGGCGGTTAACGGAATTCTATTACTGAAATCTGATCGATTCCAAAGGAGCAAGACGGATGATTGAACTGAATTCTGAGCAGAAGATGATACTTGAGACTGTCAGGCAGATCGTTAAAGACAAGGTGCGGCCAAGGGCCGCTGAGATAGACGAACGGGCGGAGTTTCCCTGGGATACTGTGAAGATATTCGCGGAGAACGGTATCCTGGCCCCTCTGCTTCCGGAAAAATACGGGGGTATCGGGACGGGGTATCTGACCTTTTCAATGATCCTTGAGGAGATCGCAAAGGCCTGCGCCTCTTCGGCCCTGATCCTCATTGCCCAGGCCGACGGTTTCCTCCCCATCCTTTATGCCGGGAATGACGCTCAGAAGGATAGATACCTCCCTGGCCTGGCCGGGGGGAAGCTGGCCGGATTTGCCGCCACTGAGCCGGATGCCGGATCGGATATCCTCTCCATGAAGAGCAGTGCCGTCAGGAAGGGGGATTTCTATATCCTGAACGGCCAGAAATGCTTTATCACCAACGGGAGTATCGCCGATATCCTCACCGTTTACGCGTTCACAGACCCGGAAAAGGGGCCGACCGGGATCTCGGCCTTTCTTGTGGAGAAGGGTTTCAAAGGCCTTTGCTACGGCAAGGACGAAAATAAGATGGGGATGCGTGGATCCATTAATTCTCAACTCTTTTTCGAGGATATGGAGGTGCCCGCGGAAAATCTCATCGGCCGGGAGGGAAAGGGCATCGCCTCCATGATGCCTGCCCTTGACACCAGCAGGCTCTTTTCCGCGTCCCAGGCCGTGGGACTGGCCCAGGGCGCCATAGACGAGGCCGTTTCCTATGCCGGGGAGAGGATCCAGTTCGGAAGGGCCATTTCCCACCTTCAGGCCATCCAGTTCATGATAGCGGATATGGAGGCGGGCACTGAGGCGGCCCGGCTGATGGCCTACCGGGCAGCGGGATATCTTGACGCTAAGGAGTGGAGGCCGGCGCGCAAGGCCTGTGCCATGGCCAAGTTCATCGCCTCGGACAACGCCATGAAGGTCACCACCGATGCCGTACAGATCATGGGGGGTTACGGGTATATGAAGGACTATCCGGTGGAGAGGATGATGCGAGACGCCAAACTCATTCAGATTTATACGGGCACCAATCAGATCATGAGGCTCGTTACGGCCAGGGAGATTTTCGGGAATAACCGTTGAGACCTGATGAGAGCCTTCCGGATTGTCTCAGCGCAGGGTCGGGGCAGCCACAGGTCGCTAAGGGTGAGGTATTCAGAGTGAGCAAGTATATGCAGGTGGATATAAGGATTGTACCGTTCTACGAGGAGAGCTTTACCAGGAGCTTCCCGAATCTCACGGCCATGCTGAGGCAGATGGCTCATGAGGTCCTTGCCGAAGGGGATACCTCCTTTTATGAGATGGCCGATCATCTCGAGGCCATTATGGATAACCCCGGCACACCCTCCCGCCTGAGAGAGCAGGTCCGGCCCTACGTGAAAAGGATAATGGAGCTCAAGGAGACTGCAAGGGAGCATTTCCTTGCCAGACGCCTCAATGAGCTGGACAGGGTGCTTTACCAGATGGAAGATCAGTTTACAGACCTGGAGGCGGCCCTGTGAGAGAGATGCACAATATCGGATTCCAACAGGCCCTTTCCACTGTGCTCGGCCTTAAGCCCCTTGCCCCGGTTATGGTGCCGGTGAGTGAGGTCTGCGATCTGGTTGCGTCCGAGGATCTCTCTGCTGTTGCGGACTGCCCCTCCATGACCTCATCTCTCAGGGATGGGTACGCAGTGGTGTCAAGGGATCTGGAGGGGGCATCCAAAGAGAATCCTGTAAGGCTCATGCTGGCGGGGATTTCGGTAGCCGGTGATCAGACAAAGCAGCATGTGGGGCCCGGACTTGCTGTAAAGGTCATGACCGGCGCCCCCCTGCCCGACGGGGCTGACTCGGTTATCCCGGTTGAATTCACACGGCGGGAGAAGGACCGGCTCGTATGTCTGAGAGAGGTGTTGCCGGGACAGAATCTGCTCCTGCGGGGCACTGATGTGGAAAGGGGAGGGTGCGTAGTGACAGGGGGGCAGACCATCACCCCTCCCCTTGCTGGCCTCCTGACCGCCGCCGGTGTCCATTCGATCCCGGTGTTTCCAAGGCCGCGTATTGCCATCGTTTCCACTGGTGACGAAGTGGTGACACCGGGCCGTCC
>DREN01000269.1 GCA_011051075.1 Deltaproteobacteria bacterium
AATATATTCTACTATTTCAGGATGTTATGGCTTTTCAAATGCTGACTGTCCAATTTTCAAGGCAATCATGGGTATGATCAATCATAACAACGACTTAACCACTCAACTACTTAACCACTTAACCATGTCTGGTATGTCACCCATCGGTGTTTTTAACCAGACCCACTGAAAAGGCCAGGAGAAACTGGGCCCCGTAGTAGAGGGGGAGACCCACCAGACGGTTGTAGAACTGCTCTGTGACGAAACGTTCATGGGCCACGAAGATGTCTGAGACGTAGAAGAGGACTGCCCCTGTTAATATGAACCATGCCCCGGTCCTGTTAAGCCCCCCACCGCGAAAGACGGCCCACGCCCCAGCCACCATCCCCGAGATTACCACCAGATAGAGCGTAACCGGCACCAACATGCCCCCTAGATGGGGCAGAAGCCACCAGTAAACCGATCCACTCACGGCTATTATCAGGAAGTTGAAGGGGTTGATCCAGTCCCTGCCCCCGGCGAGGGTGGAGAACGCAAGGAGGTAGAGGATATGACCGGCCAGGAAGGCCACGAGCCCGATCCTGAAGGAGGTCATGCCGGGCAGGCCGAGACACACGTCTCCCACCAGGCCCAGGATAAGCCCTGTAATGACAAGTCTGAAGTACCTGGGGTTGACCCTGGGCTGGACCAGCGCCGCTATCACGAACAGGATAGACAGAGGGGTTTTGAACCCCAGGGAGAGCCAGTTGGCCCCGGTCCCCTCTGCCCACAGCAGACCGGCCATGAGCAGGGCAGCGACAGTCAACAGCATGTACTTCATCGTTTTTTCCTATCCGGGTCCGGGGATTGCTCTCCGGGTTTCTCCCTTTTTTTAAGCTCTTCTAATTTTTTCTGGATGGTACGGGCCTTGTTGATCAGGTAGTTCACCCTTTTATAATTCGGTCGCTCCTTTTTCACCAGTTCCCATTCCCCTATGGCATCTTGGAGCATTTTGTTGTCATAGAACTCCATCCCCCGCTTATAGTGGTACTTAAGATAGGAGCTTTCACACTGGTTCAAATACCGGTGGCACTGCTGACAGTCGTTCCTATATCTGAGGCTCAGTTTGAACTGATCCCGCGCGGCCAGGTATTTTTTCTGGCTGTAAAGGGCCAGGGCCTGTTGGAAGAAGCATCTGTAAAGGTAATCCAGGGCAACAGGATCATCGGGATTTGAGGATAAGACCTTGTTGAATTCAATAACTGCCCTGGCGTACTCCTTATTGTTGAAAAGCTCCACGCCTGAGTTCCGGTAGATAGCCACCTGTTCCTCTTCATCTCGTTTCAGGATCAGTTCGCTGCCCGTAGCCGGACCCATATGGTCGGCCTCAGCAATAACGATTTCCTGGTCCAATGAACCGGAGTCGGTTGTCCCTAATTTTTGCTCCGTGCCTTTCCGGGCGGTCATCGACTTCACTTCTTCGAGCTCAGGGATCTTGAGATCCTGCCCAACACCAAGGGCCGCGGCGTCATCGATCTGATTGTAACGGGCAATTATGGGAAATTTCCGGTAGTCTTTGTAGTAGAGGGCGGCCAGTTTGGAAAGGGTATCTCCAGGTTTTACCCTATGGATGAGATAGCCCTTGATTATTATCTGTTTATCGGGGATTAACTGGGCCCTGGCCTCTTGGAAATCCGGATACAGTCGGAGGGTGGTCAGAAATTCCTTCCTGGCCGAGGAGTACCTGCCTTTCCTTTTAAGGGCCATCCCTTTGTCATAGTGTTTTCTGGCAGAGGCCTGGATCTCTGCTTGCAGACGATCCCTGTTTCCGGAGGCCTCGCTGTTTCTGGGATCCACCGTGAGGGCGAGCTCGAAGTCCCTGAGGGCGGCAATCATCTCTCCCGCGGCCTCATGGCGCATTCCAGACTGAAGGTACTCCTGCGACAGGATCGCTGGCCGGCCAGGAGGAGGCTCCTTTACAGGGACTGCGCAACCGGCGATCAAGGCCACGAGGGAGACGGAAACGAAAAAACGAATGGCTTGAAACATCTCTTCACCTCAGTGAGACATCTTGAAATGTATCCAGATTCCTTATGAAGTAATCTAAGTCTCTCTGTAACAACTGGCTTCTGTTCAGGGATAAAGGGTTAAGGAAAAAGGGATTGCCCCCCCTCTTGACGGAGAGGCCGAGCCTGTAACCTGCCTTTTTACAGAGTTTCAGTATTTCCCGGTTATAGGTGCCGTAGGGAAAAGCAATGGCAAAGGTGTCCTGGCCCAGCTTCCTGTCTATTATCTGTTTTGATAAAAAAAGCTCTCTTTTGACCCTTTCCATGTAGGTCTTTTGATCCTCGTCTTTCCGTCTTTTTATTAGGTTGCAGTGACTCAGGGTGTGGGATCCCACCTCAAAACCCTCCGCCTTCATCTGCCTGAGCTGATCCCAGGTGAGAGAGCTACCAGGTATCCCTATAAAATCCAGGTAGATGAAAAGGGTCGCGGTAAAGCCGTATTTTTTCAGGATGGGAAAGGCTATATCGTAGACCGATTTATAACCGTCGTCTATTGTGATGACCACCGCCTTTTTCGGAAGAGCGGTTCTGAACTGCATGAAGCCGATCAGATCACTTAAGGGAATCACCCTGTATCCGTTTTCCTTCAGGTAGGCCATCTGCTGGTCAAAGAGATCGGCGGGCATGGAAAGGCGAGACCTGCTCTTGCCCCCGAATCTGTGATAGGTCAGAATCGGGACCTTCTGGTAGCCGTTAATGTATAACCCGCCCCTTGGTTCCTCTCTTAAGGGGATAACGATCAGCCGGCCTTTCTTATATGGTATTCCTTCGTTGTTGTCCTGTATAACCCATCTCTTCTTCGGGTCTCCAAGGAATTCCCTGGCCAGACTTTCCGGGGTTTCGCCCCCTTGAAGCTCATAGAGGATGTAGTCCTGGGATCGATATGCCGCAGATATCCCCGGCTGCCTGTCAGCGCTGCCTGCAGATCTGTTGTCAGACCCTGTACCCGTAGTTACACAGGAGCACAGAGACAGAAGGAGTAAACCAACGGCAAAAAAGATCCCCACTGGGCTCCTGCTCAACATCAGATCAACCCGTGTTTTCATGTCCCACTCCTTTTGCGCTGCAAAGAATCATTCAGTCACCCGGTACACCGTTATGGGCCTGGAATAACCTTTCACCATCTGGGGGGGCTCTTTTTTTAGCTTAAACGAGCCTGTCAGATGCCTTACGGTCTCTTCGCTTGCCAGTATATCACAGTTAAAGACCTTTGTGAGGCCTTCGATCCTTGAGGTCAGATTCACCGTATTGCCGATGAGGGTATAGGAGAGCCGGTCTTCACTCCCCGTGTTTCCGGCTAAAACCTCCCCCGTATGGATGCCTATGCCGTGCCTGAACGGGACAAGGCCCTGTAGGGTTCGTTTCCTGTTCAGTTCCTCAAGGCCCGCCCTCATGTCAAGGGCTGCCCTGATGGCCCTTTCAGCGTGGTCCTCGTACCATACGGGCACAGCAAAGACCGTTTCGATCTCATCCCCCACGTATTGAAGTACAAGACCGCCGTTTTGGTCGATGGCCCTTTGCATTGCCGTAAAGTAGGCGCGTAATCCCTTAATAGCCTCCTCCGGGGCATGTTCCTCCACATAGGGTGTAAAGTCACGGAGGTCGGAAAAGAGGACCGTGGCCATCCTCCTTTCTCCATCAAGGGGTATGCGGCCCGAAAGGATCTCGTCTCTGATCTCGGGGGTGACGTATTTTCCAAAGGCCTCCCTGATCCTCTCCCTCTCTGACAGGCCTGCGGCCATCTCATTGAAGGCCAAGGCAAGATCTCCCAGCTCGTCGTTTCGCCTGACCTGAACCCTCTGGTCAAAATCCCCCCTGCCCAGGGCCCTGGAACTCTCCTGCAGTTTTTTGATGGGCCTTGAAAAGTAGATGCCCAACACGACGCTGAGAAGGATGCCCGTCATGACTATTACCAGCGTAACAACAAGTACGTGGGCCTTGGCGCTGTTGATGTTTTTCAGGATGTTTTTCGGGGAGATCATGAGGAAGGCCCCTCCCACGGGCAGGCCCTGGTAGGTGATAGATCTTTCAAACAGGAAGATCTCCTCCCCATCCTTCAAAAAACGGCCTATCTTCAGCCTGTTGCCATCTTTAATAGGGGCCAGGTCCCGGGGGGGGGCATAGGCCTTATTGGCCTCCTCGATATCGCTGTGGGCCTTGATCATGTTCTGTCTGTCCACTATGAAGGCCTTAAGGACATGTTCATTTTCCGAGATATCCTTGACAAGACGAAAAAGGTCGAGCTCTTCCTCCGCAAGCAGCTTGTCAGCGGAGTTGTTGGCGGCAATCCTGGCCATGTTTATTCCCAGATTCATCAGGTTCTCTGTGAACTGTTCCTTCTGTTTTTCCAGGATCAGGTAGGTGATGGTGGAGATTACCAGCAGGATAAGGAGGGCCGATAGGGTGGCAAGCTTGACAAAGATGGGGATCCTGAGCCTTATCCTTGGTTCGTCCCCTTGCCCTGACGGGCGCATAGGCTTTGACGGGACCCGTGATTCATCTCCGGTTATGGCAGTGCTGTTTTCGGGCATGGCATATGATCGGCGGAACCGTTTTCCGTTCCGCCACCTTCAGTCCCCGTCCTTTTGTTGATTCAGGCTTTTCCAGAACCTGGCGTGAACCTGGGCGACCCTGTCCACCGCCCTCCTGACCCTCTTTTCTTCAGCAGGTGAGAGTGCGGGTTCAGGTGCCCCTGTGGAAAGCCCTGCCAGTTCCCTGAGTACGGCCCTTGCCGATTCGCTGAGGCCTCTCAGATTATAGCCCCCTTCAAGGGTAATAACAACCCTTCCGTCACAGCAGGCGTCTGCCACGTCCATTACGCACCGGGTCAGCCTGGAAAATCCCTCTGGGGTCACGGCCATCCCCCCCAGGGGATCGTCTTCGTGGATATCAAAGCCTGCGGACACCAGTACCAGTTCCGGCTTAAACTCCAGGGCTATCGGTTTTAGGATCTCCCTTAACAGACCCACGTATTCCCCGTTTCCGTGACCGGGCGATATGGGAACGTTGACCGTGAACCCCTCGCCTTTGCCTCTGCCCGCCTGTTCAAAGGCACCGCTTCCGGGATAGTACGGGTACTGGTGGATCGAGAAGTAGAGGATCGAGGGATCTTCCTCAAATGAGTGCTGGGTCCCGTTTCCGTGATGGAGATCCCAGTCCACCACGAGAACCCGTTTGATCCCCAGGGACTCCTGGGCGAACCTGGCCCCTATGGCCACGTTGTTGAAGAGGCAGAAACCCATTGCCCGGTCCTGTTCAGCGTGATGACCGGGAGGCCTTATCAGGGCGAAGGCGTTTGCCACCCTTCCCGATACCACCGCTGAGATTGCCTCACACAATCCTCCGGCCGCTAAAAGGGCGGCCTCGCAGGACCCTTCTGAGGTTGAGGTATCCGGGTCAAGGGAACTGAAACCCCTTCCCTGTGTGGCCATGATGGTGTCCACATACCCCTGAGAGTGCACCAGCAGGAGCTCATCTCTGGTAGATTCCCTGGCGGGAATGTGGTGGAAGAGCCCTGACATATCATCCCCGTCAAGCATGGAATAGATTGCCCTCAGGCGGTCCGGACTTTCTGGATGGAAGGCCCCGGGGTTGTGGTTCAGGTATTTATCGTCCCTGACAATTCCTGTGTTAGCCATTTTTTCCTTCCTTTCTGGTCAGAGGGAAGTGGATTTCACGGCAAGCCCTGCCTCTTCTTCCCTGATTGATATTACCACCCTGTAGAGCGCAGTGATCATAAGGCTCCCGAGGGCGTAGACCCCAAGGGAGATGGTCAGCTCCACCCATGAGGGGGGGTACTCCATGATGCGGCCGAACACGTTGGGGATAAAGGCGGCCGGGACCAGCACATAGCCCTTGTCGATCCAGAGTCCCGCGAGCGTAATGACGCAGGCCGTAACAAGGAGCGGGCCCCTGGCCCTGACCCGGGGAGTGCACAGCATGGCGATGGAGACAGCTATGGCCATGTTCATGCACCAGTACCAGGGTACCAGGGCACGATTATCCCCGATACCTGAAAACAGATACTGGAAGGTCTCGGTGTACTGGGGGATGTTGGCGTAAAATGCGGTAAAGTACTCAACGCCCAGGAACAGGAGATCGATGATCAGGGCGTAGATCATTATGGTCACCAGTTTCTGTACGGCCCTCTCCTCCACCCTGAACCGGGTGAGTGCCCTGATTATGGCGGAGATGATAATGAGAAGGGCCGGTCCCGCGGCAAAGGCCGTTGTCAGGAAGCGTGGGGCCATAATGGCAGTCATCCAGAACCCCCGGCCTGGCGTACCCGCGTAGATAAAGGCCGTGACAGTGTGCATGATTATGGCCCAGGGCATGGAGAGATAGATCAGGGCCTTAACCCACTGCCGGGGCGGCTCCCCCCTCTTTTCCGCCCCCAGCATGGCCCAGCCGATGATGAGGTTCAACAGCATGAAACCGGGGAGGAAAATGGTGTCATAGAAGAGCATGGAGCGAGGGGTGGGATTCAGTGGCACGTTCAGTATCCGCATGGGCATGCCCACGTCCGAGAAGATGAAGAGGAGGCTCATGAGAAGGGCGCCCACGGCCAGGAACTGGGACAGGACGGTAATCCTGGCAAAGGCCCTGAAATCGTGCAGGTAGAGGGGGAGCACCACCATGAGCACCGAGGCGGCAACGCCCACCAGGAAGGTGAACTGGGAGATGTAGAACCCCCATGACACGTCCCTGCTCATGCCGGTGACCCACATCCCCTCCCGCAACTGGTACAGGTATGCAAGCAGACCGATTACCACGGCCACACACAGGGCCGAGATCCAGGCCCAGTAGATCTTTCCGCCATGAAAGGCCTTTTCTATCATGTCAGCCTTCTTTTGTTTCAACGGGGTTGATATCCATCCGTTAACCGGATTTCACCGGCTGTCCCCATTCGACGTTCGATGTTCGACGTTCATCCTGCATCCTGCATCCTACAAAACATAAAACACCGACGGTCCGGTGCCAAGCTCGGGCTTGCGTCTCATGTGGGGGTTCTCCTCCAGGAGCCTCCGGACCGGGGAGGCGGGGTCTTCCAGGTCTCCGAAGGTTAAGGCCCCGTATTTGCAGGCCTCAACGCAGGCCGGCATCTTCCCCCTTTTCAGACGTTCCTGGCAGAAATTGCACTTTTCAACAACCCCCCTGCGCCGGGTGGGGTACGAGGGGTTTATCTTTCTTATAAAGGGGCGGGGATCCCTGAAGTTGAAACTGCGCGAACCGTAGGGACAGGCGGCCATGCAGAACCTGCACCCGATGCAGCGGTGGTAGTCGATCATGACTATCCCGTCCTTTTCCC
>DREN01000221.1 GCA_011051075.1 Deltaproteobacteria bacterium
CACTCCAGCGGGAAGCTCCTGTATTTCGCCAGGATTATTCCCCTCAGGGGGTCCTGGCTCGATTTTGAGTTTGATCCCAACGATTTCCTCCACGTTCGTATTGACAGGAGAAGGAAGTTTCCGGCCACCATCCTTTTGAAGGCCCTGGGCTATACCGCTCAGGAGATCCTGGAATATTTCTACGGGACGGAGATGCTTTCCATAGGAGACGTGGGGGGATGGCGGGAGGCCCGGGCCGAAGACCTGAGGCAGGAGAACGTCCCAAAGGAGATTGTGGACCCAGCCACCGGCGAGGTTTTGGCCAAAAAGGGTATGAAGTTCTCCAGGCGCCTTCTCAAGTCTCTTCAATCGGTCCAAACGGCCCGTCCGCTGATCCCCTTCAGGAAACGACTTTTTTCTGATTTTCAGGAGGGAGAAGATCTGGTCTTGGCCGAGGATCTCCAGGACCCTGAAACGGGCGAGATCCTCTTCGCCAAAGGCCAGGCCCTTACTGTTGAACAGCATGAAATCATCAAAGGAAAAGGGATTGATGAGGTCTTGTGCATCGATCCGAAACGGATACGCATCCCGGTTGATTACGAACATATGGAGGGTCGCGTGGTCCTGAGGGACATTGTGGATCCGGAGACCGGAGAGGTCATAGTAGAGTGTAATCAGACCCTGAGCCTGGAAACCGTTGAACTTCTCAAGGAAAAGGGGATCACCGAGGTTGAGTGCCTGGTCCTTACGGGGCAGGGGGTTAGCACAAGTATCAGAGAGACCCTGCTTGTGGACAAGATAAACGCCGCGGACGAGGCCGTGCTTGATATCTACAGGAAGATGAGGCCCAGCAGCCCCCCGACTCCTGAAGTTGCTGAGGCCTATTTCAACAATCTGTTCTACAACTTCGACACCTATGACCTTTCGAGGGTTGGACGTCTCAAACTCAACTTCCGTCTCAACCTGAACGTACCCCTGGATTATCGCGTCCTGAGAAAAGAGGATATCTTTGCCGTGGTCAGGGAGCTGATCCGCTTGAAAAGCGTTGAGGCGGCGGGGGACGATATAGACAACCTGGGCAACAGGCGGGTCAGGGCAGTGGGAGAGCTGCTGGAAAACCAGTACAGGATAGGGTTGGTGAGGATGGAGAGGGCCATCAAGGAGAGGATGAGCCTTCAGGAGGTTGAGACCCTCATGCCCCACGATCTAATTAATTCCAAACCGGCCACCGCAGTGGTCAAGGAGTTCTTCGGCACGAGCCAGCTGTCCCAGTTCATGGATCAGACAAATCCCCTGTCCGAGGTTACCCACAAGAGGCGGCTCAGCGCCCTGGGTCCGGGCGGCCTTACCAGAGAAAGGGCCGGTTTTGAGGTGAGGGACGTTCATCCCACCCATTACGGGAGGATCTGCCCCATTGAGACCCCGGAAGGCCCCAATATAGGTCTGATTGTTTCCCTGAGCACCTATGCCAGGGTCAACGACTTCGGTTTCATAGAAACGCCTTACAGATACGTTGACGACGGCAGGGCTACCGAAAAGATCGAATATCTCTCCTCCCTGGAGGAAAAGGACTACCCCATTGCCCAGGCCAACGCGCCCCTGAACAAGGATGGCCGCTTTATCCGTGAGGAGGCTGCAGTGCGCATAGAGGGGGAGGCGGACAAGAGGCCCGTGAAAGAGGTCAGGTACATGGATGTGTCCCCTGATCAGCTCGTGAGTGTCTCTGCCTCTCTTATCCCCTTTCTGGAACATGACGATGCCAACAGGGCCCTCATGGGATCGAACATGCAGAGACAGGGGGTCCCGTTGCTCAAGGCCCAGGCACCCCTGGTGGGTACCGGCGTGGAGGCCGTTGTTGCCCGTGATTCAGGGGTCTCGGTCATAGCCAAGAGGGACGGGGTGGTGGAGGACGTGGACGCCCGCAGGATCGTTATCAGATCCACGGGAAACGGGGACAGTGACGAGCCTGAGGTGGAGATATGCAAGCTCATGAAGTTCAAGAAGTCCAACCAGAACAGCTGCTACACGCAGAAGCCCATTGTGAAGAAGGGCGACCTGGTCAAGAAAGGACAGGTTATTGCCGACGGGCCTGCCACTGAGTTGGGTGAACTGGCCCTGGGCCGGAACGTTATGGTCGCGTTTATGTCATGGGGCGGATATAACTTTGAGGATTCAATCCTGATAAGCGAGAGGGTGGTCAAAGAAGATATATATACCTCCATTCATATTGAAGAGTTTGAGGTGGTATCAAGGGATACCAAACTGGGCAAGGAGGAGATTACCAGGGACATCCCCAACGTGGGAGAGGAGAAGTTAAGGAACCTGGATGAGAGCGGTATCATAAAGATCGGGGCGGAGATAGGGCCTGACGATATCCTTGTGGGAAAGATAACCCCCAAGGGGGAGACCCAGCTTTCTCCAGAGGAGAAACTCCTGAGGGCCATATTCGGGGACAAGGCCGGAGACGTGAAGGACACCTCCCTCAAGGTTCCCCCTGGGGTGCGGGGCATTGTTATTGATGCCAAGGTATTCTCCAGGGGAGGAATTGAAAAGGACGAACGGAGCCTCGCCATTGAGGCGGAGGAGACCGCCCGGCTCAAAAAGGACCTTCAAGACGAGAAGTCCGTAATTATCAGGAGCGCAAAGGAGGGCCTCGCCAGGTTGCTGAAGGGGAAAAAGCTGAAGACCGACCTGCGTGACAGGAAGACGGGGGACACCCTTGTTCGCGCCAAAAAGGCTATCAAGGAGGAGGACGTTGATAGGGTCCCCTTTGAGTTATGGGCGGGGGCCGATCTCAAGGCATCCATGGATGTTATTGAGAAGGTGGAGGCCATCGTCAATAACTGTTCCTCTAAAGTGGAACGTATCACCGGGATCTTTGAAAAGAAAATAGAGAGCTTTTCCCAGGGCGATGAACTTCCCCCCGGTGTTGTAAAGATGGTCAAGGTCTTTGTGGCGGTAAAGCGGAAGCTCTCAGTGGGTGACAAGATGGCTGGCCGTCACGGAAACAAGGGGGTGCTTTCAAGGATCCTTCCGGTTGAAGATATGCCCTACTTTGCCGATGGGACCCCGGTGGATATCGTGTTGAACCCCCTGGGCGTACCCTCGAGGATGAACGTGGGTCAGGTCCTTGAAACCCATCTGGGCTGGGCCTCCTATGAGCTGGGCAGACAGGTGGGTGAACTCGTAGAGAAGCTTGAAAAGACAGATGGACGAGACGGAAAACGAGGGACCGGAAAAAAGGCCGGCACCCGTAAATCTGACACCCGGCGGGCGGAGATCAGCCGGCAACTGAGGGATAGGCTCAGAGATATGTTTGATGAGGATGAGTATTCCGCCCTGATCGAGAACAAGTCTGACGAGGAGCTCATAGAGGAGGCCAGGAAGATGAAAGGCGGTTTGCCCGTGGCGACCCCTGTTTTTGACGGTGCCAAAGAGGAAGAGATAAAGGCCTATCTCGAAAAGGCCGGGCTTCCCGTTACGGGTCAGGCCACCCTGTACGACGGCCGTACAGGTGAGCCCTTTGATCAGCAGGTCACGGTCGGGATGATGTACGTTATGAAACTCCATCATCTGGTGGATGATAAGCTGCACGCCCGTTCCATAGGTCCATATTCCCTGGTTACACAGCAGCCACTGGGCGGGAAGGCCCAGTTCGGCGGACAGAGGCTGGGTGAAATGGAGGTGTGGGCCATGGAGGCATACGGGGCAGCGTTTACCCTTCAGGAGTTCTTGACCGTCAAGTCGGACGATGTGGCGGGCAGAACACGCATGTACGAGAGGATAGTAAAGGGAAACAACACCCTTGAGTCCGGTCTTCCGGAATCTTTCAAGGTGCTTATAAAGGAACTTCAGGGGCTGTGTCTGCAGATCGATCTTATTGAGGACAGCCATATCCAGGACTGAAGTTTCCTCCGCCACTGACAAACGGCCTACGAAGCCGCGCCCAAAGAGGAGAAGGCTATGGATGAACTATACAACTTTTTCGCAAAACCCAAGGATCCGTCGAGCTTTAACGCGGTCAAGATCTCCCTGGCCTCCCCGGCCAAGATCCTTGAATGGTCCCACGGCGAGGTGAAAAAACCGGAGACCATCAACTACAGGACCTTTAAGCCGGAACGGGACGGCCTGTTCTGTTCCAAGATATTCGGGCCCATCAAGGACTTTGAATGTAACTGCGGCAAGTACAAGAGGATGAAACACAGGGGTATTGTCTGCGAGAAGTGTGGCGTCGAGGTGATCCAGAGCAAGGTGCGCAGGGAGCGCATGGGTCACATAACATTGGCAGCCCCCGTGGCGCACATCTGGTTTCTGAAGGCCCTTCCCTCCAAGGTGGGAAACCTCCTTGACATGACCCTGAAGGATCTGGAGAGGGTTCTCTACTTTGAGGCCCACGTTGTAATTGACCCCGGAGATACCCCCCTTGCCGGGGGTACGGTGTTGACCGATGAGCAGCTTCAGCAGAGGAGGGAGGAGTACGGCGACAGGTTCGAGGCGGGCATCGGCGCTGAAGCTATCCAGACGATGCTCAGGAACCTGGACCTTGACGAGCTTTCCCAGGGCCTGAGGGTGGAACTCCTGCAGACCAAATCAGAGGCCAAGAGAAAGAAGCTCACCAAGCGACTCAGGATCATCGATGCCTTCAAGGAGTCAAAAAACCGGCCCGAGTGGCTGATCCTGACGGTGATTCCTGTCCTGCCCCCTGACCTCAGGCCCCTGGTGCCCCTTGACGGCGGGAGATTCGCCACTTCTGATCTTAACGACCTGTACAGAAGGGTGATCAACCGAAATAACAGGCTCAAGAGGCTTTTGGACCTCAACGCTCCCGATATTATCGTAAGAAACGAAAAGAGGATGCTCCAGGAGGCCGTGGATGTGCTGTTTGACAACGGGAGAAGGGGAAAGGTCGTAACAGGCGCCAACAAGAGGCCCTTCAAGAGCCTCAGTGATATGCTGAAGGGAAAGCGGGGAAGGTTCAGACAGAACCTCCTTGGTAAACGGGTGGATTATTCAGGCCGCTCGGTTATTGTGGTGGGCCCTGACCTTCGACTGCATCAATGCGGACTTCCCAAGAAAATGGCCCTTGAGCTCTTCAAACCGTTTATCTACAACAAATTGGATGAAAAGGGGCTGACCACAACGGTGAAAAGCGCCAAGAAGGTTGTGGAGAAAGAGCCCCCCGAGGTCTGGGACGCACTGGATGAGGTTGTTAGGGAGTACTGCATCCTCCTGAACAGGGCCCCCACCCTCCATCGGCTGGGTATCCAGGCCTTTGAGCCGATCCTGATAGAGGGGAAGGCGATCCAGCTACACCCCCTGGTGTGTACCGCTTTTAACGCTGATTTCGACGGCGACCAGATGGCCGTCCATATTCCGCTCTCCCTGGAGGCCCAGATTGAAGCCAGGGTCCTGATGATGTCCACCAACAATATCCTCTCTCCAGCAAATGGTGATCCCATTATCGTCCCCAGCCAGGATATTGTCCTGGGTATTTACTATATGACAAGGGAAAGGCCCTTTTCCAAGGGAGAAGGAAAGGTGTTTTCCAGCATCCGGGAGGTGAGAATCGCCTATGACGCAGGGGAACTGGGCCTGCACGCCGGCATCAAGGTGAGGATCGACGGAAAGCTCTACACAACCACCACGGGCAGGATAATTCTTTATGAAATCATCCCGGAAGGTACCATCCCCTTTGAGCTGGTGAACAAGGTTATGACCAAAAAGGAGCTCAGGTTTCTCATTAACGAATCCCACCGCAAGGCGGGGATCAAGGCCACTGTTATTCTCGGGGATCGCCTGAAAGATATCGGGTATAAATACGCCACCCTCTCGGGTATGTCCATAGCCATCAAGGATATGGTGATCCCTCCGAAAAAGGAGGAGATCATCCGTGAGGCCGAGGAAGAGGTGAGAAAGATAGAGGAGCAGTATATAGGCGGCCTGATCACCGACGGTGAGAAGTACAACAAGGTGGTTGATACATGGTCCATATCAACGGACAAGGTGGCCTCCGAGATGATGAAGGAAATGGCCGTGGAAAAGGTCATGGGCCCGGGGAAGAAGAAGAAAGATGTGAGCAGCTTTAATCCGGTCTATATGATGTCAGATTCAGGGGCCAGAGGGAGCAAGGATCAGATGAGACAGCTTGCCGGTATGCGTGGACTCATGGCCAAACCCTCCGGAGAGATCATCGAAACGCCCATCACGTCCAACTTCAGGGAGGGCCTGACCGTTCTGCAGTACTTTATCTCCACCCACGGGGCGCGAAAGGGCCTGGCCGACACCGCCCTCAAGACGGCCAACTCGGGATACCTGACCCGCAGACTGGTTGATGTGTCCCAGGAGGCAATCATTACCGAGGAGGACTGCGGCACCATGGACGGCATCTGGATCGAGTCTCTTATGGAAGGTGGCGAGATCCTCCAGAGGGTGGGGGCGCGCATATTGGGGAGACTGGCACTTGAGGATGTGTACGATCCTATGACCGGAGAGGTCCTTGTAAAGGCCAACCAGGAGATAGGCGAGGACCAGGTTGAGAAGATAGAATCGGCCGGTATAGAGAAGGTAAGGATACGCTCTGTGCTTACCTGCGAGGCCAAGAGGGGTGTATGCAGGGCCTGTTACGGCAGGGACCTGGCCCATGGACATGAGGTGAATCTGGGTGAGGCAGTGGGAGTCATCGCTGCCCAGTCCATTGGCGAGCCCGGGACCCAGTTGACCATGAGGACCTTCCATATCGGCGGTACAGCGAGCAGAAGCGTTGAGCAGACCACTATCCAGCCGAGAAACGAGGGTGAGATAAAGTTCCTTGACCTCAAGACAGTGGAAAACGACGAGGGCAACCTTGTGGTTATGAACCGTAACGGTGAAATCGCGATTTTAGGCAAGGGCAAAAGAGAGGTTGAGCGGTATCCGGTTATCTACGGCGCTACCCTTAGGGTACGGGACGGTCAGAAGGTGGAACCTTCCCAGGTACTGGTGGAGTGGGACCCCTTCACCATCCCCATAATGACAGAGGTCCCGGGCATTGTGAAGTTCGGGGACGTCAAGGAGGGGCTTACCATGCAGGAGAAGCGGGACAGTGTGACCGGAAAGATCAGCCAGGTGATAGTGGAGTCCCGCGACATTGATGTGAGACCCAGGATATCAATAAAGGATGAAAGAGGGAAAACCGCCGGGCTGCCAGGGAGCAGGAGCGCCAAGGCCCGTTACCACCTGCCCGTCGGGACCATAATCATGGTGAACGAGGGGCAGCGGGTGGGG
>DREN01000005.1 GCA_011051075.1 Deltaproteobacteria bacterium
AACTCAACGCATCTCCTGAAATCTTCGCTCTTCAGAATCTCATCTGCATTCATTTCATTACCCTCCGGTTATTCTCCCCTCGACTGCCCTGGCCTCAAGCCCATCCCTTCCCCTCTCAACCATGAGCACAAAATCGAACAGGTCCCGCTGCAGGCAGAAGAGAGGATCCTCCCTGGGGAGGTACTCCTTAAGGCCTGAGATGAACTTCTGGGCCGTGGGTTGAAATACCACCTCAAGGAAAACCCGGACAGGGTCGTATGACTTGCCTGTGAGCAGGTGCTCAAGGTAGTCTGCGCAGGCCTCATCTTCAGGGGCCGGCCTCTCTCCCCGATCTCCCATGGCCACCAGGGTGACCAGATCGGGATCCTGTTTTCCTATGTACCCTGCAATGGCTCTTGCCGTCACAAAGCTTCCCAGAAGCACCTCATCCGCCCCCCTGAAGGCGGCAAAGGCCCCGGTCACCCCCGCAGTGGTGCGATGAACCACGGTCCTGTTTCTGAAATATGACGCGCCCTTTTGAATAATGTGGGTCGGCGAGTTCCCCAAATCGGCCCCTTTAATGGGCACCTCGTTCTTCTCGCCAACCAGTATGAAACCGGGATTCTTTTCTTTCAACCAAACCGCCCTTTCAGGGTCTGCCTCTATTATGACCCGGTCCGCTCCCAAGTGGAAAAACAGGGGCGCGCATGAGAATGCCCTGAACACGTCAATGATGACGGCAAGGCCCCGGGCCTCCCGAGCCCCCTTTGCGCAGCTTTTCCTCAGTATCCTCATATAGGCCTACAGAAAAACATTTTGGGGTTGCTGTAATCTTCCCCGGAAATCAATTAAGGTCGCAGTTGTGTTACGATATTTGAAACTGGAAACTCGAAATTTGACAAAGAAATGACAATTCAGGTTGTTATCAAGTTTCAAATTTCCAATTTCCAATTTCTTGCAGTTCCACAGGAAGAATCTCTTCGGAGGCCTCAGATCAAAAACCCCAAAAACATTATCTTAAAGGCTATAGAGCTATCGGCTGAACCGAAACAGATAGTTGGCATCTCCTCTATGATCGCCTTATGGAGGCTTTTTAGACCGACCGTAATCCTCCTTTGTCGAAAAGATCCTTTTGTGTTGCTTCATCCTGTTTAGGACATGAAGGAAGGCTTCCGGGTATTCTGTTCAAAGGGGCTTTCCATCAGGATATTCCTTCAGCTTGGCGAACCGTATAATAGCGTGTGTCACGTGTCAAGGGCTGACCCAGGAAAACGTCAAATTGACGACCAACCCAAGGGTGCCACAGGTCCAAATCGCCCGCTCCTATCCTTGGAGTCAACTTACTCCTTGAGAAGAAACAGGTAACATGTTATAGGCTTACAGAAATGTATTTTGGGGTTTGTGTGATCCTCCCCGGAAATGAATTAAGGTGGCAGTTGTGTTACGATACTTGAAACTGGAAACTCGAAACTTGAGAAAGAAATGACAATTCAGGTTGTTATCAAGTTTCAAATTTCCGGTTTCTTGGAGTTCCACAGGAAAAATCTCTTCGGAGACCGCACATCAAAAACCCCAAAAACATTTTCTTAAATCCCATATCTCATGGTCCACCCTCCTCATTGGAACTGGAGGGGGGCAAAAGGCTCGAATGAGGTGAAGATTTTTCATTGACGATCATTGAACAGGCCAAGAACGTCCTCACAATAGAGGCTCAGAGTATCCTAGGGCTAACCGAACGGGTCGGTCCTGAATTTGCAGAGGCCGTAGAGACAATCCTGGGGGCCAAAGGGCGGGTTATCCTCACCGGTATGGGCAAATCGGGCCTGGTTGCCAGGAAGATATCCGCCACCCTCAACAGTACGGGGACATCTTCCCTGTTTCTCCATCCGGCAGAGGCCATCCATGGAGACCTGGGCATGGTGACATCCGACGACGTGGTGGTGGCCATATCCAATAGCGGGCACACATCCGAGATCAACAGGATCCTTCCCATGCTCAAGGACATAGGGGCAAAGGTTATCCTCTTTACCGGCGGACTTGACTCACCCATGGCCGAGGCAAGTCATATTGTCATAGACGTGGGGGTGGAAAGAGAGGCCTGCCCTCTGGGTCTTGCGCCCACTGCCAGCACTACCGCGGCCCTTGCCATGGGGGATGCCCTTGCCGTGGTCCTGCTAAACCATAGGCGTTTCAACAAGGAAGACTTCAAACGGTTCCATCCCGGCGGCAGTCTTGGAGAAAGACTCAGTCTCAGGGTCAAAGAGGTTATGCTTACCGATGAACACGTCCCAACGGTCAGATCCGGTTCAAGGGTTGACCGTGCCATAGAGGAGATCAACGCAAAAGGGATCGGTGCCACCCTGATAACCGGGAGCGATGGCACGCTTGAGGGTATTATCAGCGACGGAGATTTGAGAAGGGCCCTTTCAAGCAAAGATAATATACACCATTTGAAGGTGGATGAGATCATGACCCGGTCGCCCAAGACCATAGATGAAAACGACACCTCAGCAGAGGCCTTGGGCCTGATGGAACTCAATGCCATAACACACCTGGTTGTTGTGGACGAGACCCGGCGGGTCAAGGGTATAGTTCACCTCCACGACCTCCTGGGGAGAGAAGGATTTATTCCCAATGCAGGCAGTAACAGGGCCACGCGGGCTCATAGTTGAGCCGATCACCCCCTATACAAAGGTTGGAGCCATTGACGGCCCTGGCCTTAAGAGGTTACTCGGCCGGGTATCTTCCCACGCACAGGGGATCTTCCTGGCAAGCCCCCGTGCCGGAGAAGGCAGGAACCTTGACACCGCACAGAGGGTGGAACTGCTGGAACTGGCTGTCCAGATCCTTGCCCAGAACCCGATCCCCATCATGATCTGGGTCACCCGGGATACGGAAGAAGAGTCACGACGCACAACCATCGCACTCAAGAAGGCGGCTGAAAGGAGGAGATACCCAGGGGACCTTTTCTGGGTGGATACCCCCCTCCTGTATCACAGCAACCGGGGGCTTCCCGGTCTCTACAGGGCACTAGGTTCCGTGGCCGGCAGACCATACATTCTCCACAACGATCCAACACTCATAACCGGCCTGTCAAGGCCCTTGAAAAGGAATAATATCAGAACCGCGGTCCTCAAAGAGCTGGCAGGCCTTGATGAAATAACCGGTCTTATATTTTACGGTTCATTGGAGAGGGCGCACAACTATCACAGGGCATGTCGGAGGCGCCCTAAATTCAGGATCTACGACGGTGAAGAATCCTCATTCCTGGACCATCCAAGTACCAGCGGGGTGGTCTCAGTGGGATCGGTACTGGCGCCTGGACCCTGGGCTAAAATAATCGAATCCTCCCTGGGTTTATCGGCTAACAAGAAGGAGTACCCGGATCACCTGCAGCAGATATGGGAGGCGGGAACCTACCTCCGCTCCATGAGGGATATCTACTCAGGGGCCGGAGTACCTGTCCTGAAGGAGATCCTGCGGGAGATGGGGTTGATAGAGAGCTCCTACCACACCCTCGGGCCTGTGGACACAGGCAAGGCATTGGAAAGGCTCAAGGAGCTGATGATGCGGTTCGGGGACTACGGGAGGGTGTAGATTATTGGTTGATGATCGGATGTTGCGGGTTGCGGATCAGGAGTTCAACTGCCGCGTTTATTGAAAAGTTGCGACCTGTGCGGTTACCCTTAGTCCGTGGGGGCCTCTTTTCCAAAGGACGCAACAAAATATTCCATCACGACATGGAGCACCCCCTTAGTTGTATTACAGCTTCGGAGCAGGCAAGAACCCGTACATGCTCCAACATAGACTCTCTCCTGGGGCTCTCCCGTAGCTTATTTCAAACGCATACTGCCGTCCCTGTGCAATGAGATAGGGTTTTGCGTCCTTTGGAAAAGAGGCCCCCGCGGACGGACTCCCGCCACGGGCGGGATAGATCCCGTATCCACAAATGCTGAAGTCTAACCGCGCAGGTCGAAAAGTTGCCATTTCAATCCTTTAACACTACTTCTCAATCAGATTAAGACGGTACTGGTAGTAGGCGTCTCTCATGGCCACGTACGGGTCAAGGGAGGCCTCTTTCATGGCCTCGTACTCTCCGATCCTGAGGGAGGTGCTGTTAACTATGTCGTAGGTCCTTATACCCACGTTGGGCCAGAAATCAACGGCGTAGTTCAAAGGGTTGACAAACAGGCCCCCTCCCCAGCCCACTGCACTCCGGAGGCTGTAAGGGCCCAGAAACGGTAGGTCCAGATAGAAACCCGGACCTATCCCGTAAAAGGCAAAGACCTGACCCAAATCCTCGTCCTGGAGCGGGAAACCAAGGGCCTGCTTTGCCACGTCCTGAAAGCCCAGGAAACCCACGGTGGAATTGACCACGAAACGGACCACGACCTTGCCAAGACCAGCTAATTTTCCCTGTAGCAGACAACTGACTGCACGAATCGGCATGGCAAGGTTGCTGAAGAAGTTTCTTATGCATACCCTCGCCAGCTCAGGGAGTACCGTCTCATAACCCGTGGCGACCGGCTTCAGGACCCAGAAGTACAGCTTGTCGTTGAACTGAAAAAAGGCCCGGTTCACAGGTTCAAGGGGATCTGGAATAGTCTCCATCTCCTCCGCCTCATCATCCCACGGTTCATCATCATCTATCTCCTCCTCATCCTTCACCAGGCTGAGCTTCAGGACGGCGGAGTCAGGTCCGGCTAAATGACCCTGGTTTCCCTGCCCATCCACGTATTCGGCCTCCTGATCCAGCTCCTCTCCCCGCACCTCAGCGACCGTCAGAAAGGTCTCTCCTTCCACGTGGTCCGGCCACCATGTCTGAGGCTTGTCCGCAAAAGAAGAGGACACGGATATGCAGGACCAGCACATCAGAAAAAACAGAACCCTGCCGGACTTCCGCATCAAAAAACTCTCTAACCCGTGATCATTTTTCCTCAATCTTTTTCTTTAACCTCTTCACCAGATCTTCGTAGGAGGACCGCGACAGTATACTGCTGAACTGCTTTCTGTAGTTATTCACAAGGCTGACCCCCTCTATAGATATATCGTAGACCATCCATTCGTCTTCCTTCTTCTTGAGCTTGTACTTGACCAGGATCTCCGTATCTTTTCTGGTTATTATTTTGACCACAACGATCGCGTATTTTCCCTTCACCCTTTCCTTTACGTAGAGGACCTTTTCACCGGAATAACCCTCCACCTTGTCCAGATAGGTCCGTTCCAGGAGCTTTCCGAAGAGTTTGATGAACTCCTCCTTTTCCTCCTCTGTCCTCTTCTTCCAGTGCCTTGCAAGGGTCCTTCTGGACATCTCCCTCCAGTCAAACCTCTCGTCCACCGCCTTGCGGATCTGGGCGGCCTTCTCATCGGCCTTATCAGGGGCCTTGAGGGCGGGATCGCTCACAATGGCGATAAGCTTGTCTGTGGTTTCTCTCACATCCTCTGTAGGCCCTCCAGCGGTGGCTACGCCCGCATTGACAAGCGTCATTAAAATGAAAACCGGAACCATGATAAAACGCCTATGGATCATATATGCCTCCCTGGATGCTGGTCCCGCCACGGGCGGGACTGGATACTGGATCTCTTTAAGGAATCACCCCTTTTTCCATCAAGGATCCAGGATCAATCAGATAACACCTCCGCGGATGATTTGGAGCCGCGGAACAGCTGCCCTAAAATATTTTTCAAAAATAGCGTGCCGGATTAACCCGCAACCTGTACACCATCATATTTTTCCGAAAACATAGTTGGAGATCAACTCCTCAAAATCGATGGCCGACTGCGTGTCCATGATGCTGCCCCCGGGTTCAATAAGCTCATCAGCGCCGCCCGGCGTTATCTCCACATACTTCTCTCCTATCAGGCCCTTGGTCTTGATGGAGGCGATGGCATCCTCCTGTATCCTCACGTTCAGGGGGAGGCTGAGCACAACCCTGGCCTCGTAATCGTACAGGGAGATCTCCTTTACCCGTCCCACCTCCACGCCCGCGATGACCACTGACGAGCCGGACTTCAGGCCCCCGGTGTTTGTGAAGACGGCCTCGATCTCGT
Organism: Deltaproteobacteria bacterium; assembly: GCA_011051075.1. Classification (GTDB taxonomy): domain Bacteria; phylum Desulfobacterota; class DSM-4660; order Desulfatiglandales; family Desulfatiglandaceae; genus Desulfacyla. Next base: position 6,031 of record DREN01000005.1, read on the forward strand.
AACCGTCATCGCCAAAGACCTCCATCTTCCCTAATTTTATGGAGAGGTAACCAAGACATATGATCCCAAGGATCATGAAAACACCCACGGCCAGCTCAAGATCAAATCTTTTCATCCCTGTCCCTCCTCAAGATGCTGGAATCCCCCCACAAAGGCCTGCACAACAGGGTCTTCGGAGGCAAATAAACGGGCGGGCGTCCCCTCTGCCCACACCACTCCCTTGTGGAGCATGGCCACCCTGTCCACTATGCCGAAGACCATTGATATCTCATGGGTGACAATAATCCCGGTAAAGTTAAGCCGGCGGTGGCAGGCATCTATGAGCTCGATTATGGCACGCCCCGTAACCGGGTCAAGGCCTGTGGTCGGCTCATCAAACAGCATTATTTCAGGATCTCCCACAAGGGCCCTTGCAAGGGCCGCCCTCTTCACCATTCCGCCGCTCACCTGTGAGGGGTACTTGTACTCCGAACCAGACAGGCCCACATTGTCCAACTCCTCTAAGACCCTTGCCTGAATACGTTTATCGCTCAACCTGGTCTTTTCCCTGAGGGGAAAGGCCACGTTTTCAAAGAGATTCATGGAATCAAAGAGGGCGCCCCCCTGGAAAAGAAAACCCAGACGTTCCCTGAGGGCCGCCAGGCTTCTCCTCCTGGCCAGGTCCATCTCCCTGCCGTCCACTATCACTCGACCCCTCTCCGGTTTCAAGAGGCCTGCCACGTGCTTGAGCAGCACGCTCTTCCCGCAGCCGCTTCTCCCGATGAGGGCCAGTACCTCACCCTTTTCAACCTTCAAGGAAACTCCCTGAAAAACCCTGTTTCCATCAAAGGATCTGTAAAGATTCTGGATCTCGATCATATTTATAACTGCCTAAAATGCCTAAAATGATCTAAAATGCCTAAATTCGCGGGAATCATTCTTTCCTGCCTATGGATGTAAAAATGGCAAGCAATTCGCTACATTCTTCGTATTCAGGCTTGACCTGGTTCCAGGTTAACCAGCCAGTTTCTACAATTACCTCTAACCAATACTGTGTTTCACTGGCTTCACTTTCACAGATCTTAATCTTGTTTTTAAAATCGGCCCGACTTCTCGAGCCGTTCGCCTCACGGTAATTTGCGATAACCTGAGTTAAGTGGATACCCCCATTAGGCATTTTAGCTC
>DREN01000418.1 GCA_011051075.1 Deltaproteobacteria bacterium
GCCTTTACCTTCGATCAAACGGTGCACCTCATCCAGGATCTCAGGCAGCTTCTGTACCTCATCAATCACCACCACGGGGCTCAGGGTCTGTTCTGCAATGAGGGATGGATCCTTCAGATACTCGCGAAAGGTCCTGGTCTCCAGAAGGTCGATTACAGTGGCGCCTGGAAGGGTGTGGCGGATGAGTGTGGTCTTCCCGGTTCCCCTGGGGCCGAACAGGAAGAACGACTTTTTTTTCAGCAGCCCAGGCAGATCAAGGATCCGTTTGTACATGAAATACCTCAACTATATTTCAAGTTATCATCATATTCCGCAACAGTGTTGCTGATTATCATGGAGGCAGTATACCCGCAACGGTCCGGCGGGGCAAGGAAAATCAAACGATCATGTTTTGTTCGTGCCTGGAAGGGGGGGAGTAGGGGAGGTTGCTTAGGCTGAAGGCTGTTAGGGCCCTGGGCAAGCGATCCGGAGGGTAATCCAAATCGCTATCGGGATCGCTATCGGAATCGAAATCGAGAAAAGACGAAGCCTGGACGTGAAGACCCTGTGCACTTTTTTGAGATAAGCAGTGTTGCCCGGGGGTAGGGCGTGAAAAGGGGTCTCTGCCGGGTGGGCGGCCTGGACCTTTGCGGGAGTTCCTCGAATATGGGTCTAGTCCCTTTCCAGTATCTTTTCCTTGGCCTTTTCATACTCTTCCTTTGAAATAGCCCCCTTTTCGTATGCGGATTTAAGATCTGTCAGCTCCTTTCCAACGGTGGGCCCTGCTGTGTGTTTTTTGACCTCGCCCTCTCCACCGCCACAGCCTGCGAGGCCAGCCCCAAAAGAGATCAGAATAATCATGGTCAGAACTCTTAATGCTGTCATCGTCTGTTTCTACCCTCCATCTTTCCTTGCGGTAATTAATCGGTTTAAACCACCACCTCTGGTGGTGGTAATTTGACACCAGAGCTTCAAGTCAATACCAGTATGCGGGAATACAGATGCCCCCGCCCTTCGGGCCCCCAATCCTTAATCCCACGATCCGGGGGACACATTCCGGCTTTGAACGTTATGGCACTCTGCCTGCCTGACACCGCTCATATATGGACTACCTCCACATCTCCCCATCTATCTTTGAGATATTCCGCCACGAGCCTGCGGTGACATCTGTCGGGTTCCGGCTCGCTGCAAAGGAGGCAGCCCATGTTGAATTCCTCTCTTGGAAAGGCGCGATCAGGACGCCTCACCTTTAGCAGGGCCATGAAATCCCTCTCATAAACAGACCAGTCACCTTTGTTCTTCTTATAGGCATCCAGGATTTCCTTTGTGGGGGCCAGTTCAGGGAGATGGATATAGTCGATATGGCAGATGGTTCTCAGGAAATACCTGAGGTCGTCCCGCTTTGCAAAGCCGGCGAGCTGTGACACGTTGTTGAGGCGTATGTCAATAACGCGTCTTATACCGGCAGTGGACAGCCTGGTAAAAAAGACCTCAGCCGGTTTTTTTGTAAAGCCCATGGTAAAAAGTCTCAGTCTGCTCATCACCTCCTCCTTCCATTTTCCCATAAATCCTCCCCGTCCTCTCTCCTGTGGGCAATCTTCCTCGCCTGCTGATCGTAGGCCTGTTCGATCATCTCCATGGGCGAGTGGAAGAGGTCTCTCTCCGGCAGCTTCAAGATCCTCAGGAGCCGGCCGATTGCCTGATCGTTTTCCTCGATGGCGCCGTCTTCCAGTATATGTCTTATCCTTACTCCCCGGGCGCGCAGGTGTCTGCACACCAGTATGGTCCTGTGGCAGATGATCGGATCTTTTTCAGCGCACATGAGGGCGATACGGTAGGCTCCCATCCCCTGCCGCACCCTTTTCAGCCCCTCCTGAAAAAGCCCTGTCCGAGAAAGCAGGTTGTAATCGACTTTGTTCTCCACATAACAGGCGGGATCATCGCTTCTGGGACCCAATTCCCTTCCAAGGAAAACGTAGGCGATCCGGTTTTTTTTGAGCTCTTCTTGGAGGGTCTCCCTGTTGAACTGGGGGTTGAACCTGCTGTAGGGAGCGGAACGTACATCACAGACCGCCGTAATCCCGTGCATTGATAGAAGTTCAATAAAACTGTCAAGGCTGTGTGTTGAATGGCCAATGGTATATAGTTCGGCCATGAGACCTCCTCTTTACGAAAGGCTGATGATAAGCCGGAAAATAAAAGGCCGCGAGAAAAGGAAAGGATTATGGTCGCCACTATACTTATTCAAGACTCCGTGGCGTTTCTTAATCTGAAGTCAACAACCGTACGGATTTTTTCAAAATCCGAGGTATTCACGGTTACCACTGTGGCGCCGATCTGCCGGGCAAGCAATGCGATGCAGACATCGTTGTAAATTCGTGGATGTGCTGGATCCAGGCTTCCAGAGGATCGCAGTTTCTGACATACTTGTCCGATCAGTAGCTGGGTTGAAGATGATGGGACAACGAGTCTGCCCAATCTGATGAATCCGCCCCCAAAACGGATCAGGTGGGCGATTTCCCTTTTCCCCCTGGCCCCCATCCATAGTTCGTGGAGAACAGGGTGTACCAGATACATCACCTTATTGAACCCGTTGATTTCATTTTGATAGAGGCCCCGGTTGAAAACACCGATATAGATGTTTGTATCAAAAACGACTTTTTCCTGCACGCCTCAGACCTCGTTGAAATCAAAACTTCCCGCGTTCTCAAGGGTCACTTCCGCAAGCCGAAAATCGATGTCAAATTGATTGAGCACCGCGTTTATGGCCTCTTTCTCTGACTTTGCCTTGAGGGCTGTCTTAATACGATTGATCTGATCTTGGTCCAATTCAACAGTTTTTTTTACTAAAGCCATGGGCCGCCTCCATTTAAACCATTTAATATGGCTGTTTAATATGGTTTAATAGTATGGCGAACAGGGCGGCTTGTCAAGCGGTTTTCCCATAGGAGGCTTGCCAGTCGCGCCGATGTGGAAATGGAAAAGGCCCGTTCGTGGGCACACATTACAGCAGGTTGATAATCCCCGCCACTAATTTGTAGCAGTAGCCTTCGAAGGGTTCTCCTATGCTCACGGTAAGATAGATATCTTTTGCGTGGGCAGGGTACTGGCCTGTGTCTTTGCTCAAATACCTGTTTTCAACTACAGGGTCTGTGACCGGCAGCCAGTACTCCTCTCCTCGCAAACGGAACCTGGCGCGTATCTTTTTCAGCAGATCTGGGCCTTGTTCCACTGAAATAATCAGATGGTCAGGTTTTACGAAAACGAGGGATGACCGGACCCTTTCCCTTACCATCTCCTCGGGCATCCTGTCATTCAGACCGCCAGCGCTGTGATGCCCGTTGATCCAGAGGGAATCAGCATGGTCGCACAGGGTCTGGAGGAGGGAGGGCGAGAGCTGTCCCTTCTTCATCCACTGGCCCTCAGCTACCAAATGATTTTCTGTCTGATAGGAACCGGGGACCAGGCCCGCCATGGGAATGGCGATAATGTCTAACAGTCGAGGGGACCCACCGCTTTCGTACATGGTCTCCTTTATGGTCAGTTCACCGGTTTTCTCTCTGCTTACAGGCCTGAGCCACCCTCCGATCCGGTTTCCCAGAATTTCCTTTCCCGCCACGCACCGGCCGGAGTATTTCCGTGAGTTGGCCAGGCAGACGATCTCTCTAAGAACCGATCCCTGGGCTGAAACACCCGTAAACAGCTCCCCCTTCAGGCCCTTTTTCCCTATGTAGTAGATCTGAAGGAGCCTGAGTTCGTCATAGCTCACCTCTCCGTCCAACGAATCAAAGACAGGCTTCAGGCGTACCGGTCCAAGCTCTTTGAACCTGTCAAAGATATATTGCCTCTGGTTGGGAGAGACCGTTGAAATTGAGATTATATCCTGTGATTCAAGGATGCTGTTTCCCTCCCGCCAGTACCTGAACAGATAACCCAGGGCCGTGGACTGCTTTATGTTGAAATCTTCCATTATCTTCCTGAGGGAGCGGCCGGAGTTAAAGGCCTCACCAACAACCTCGTGCCTCTTCATGGCTGTGGATGGCGGACTTTTCACCCTTGCAACGGTGGGACCTTTGGGCTTTTCTTCAATACGATGGGCCTCGCAGTACTCCCTGATAATGGGCAGGAAAACCCTGGCGTATTTCTTGTGCTTTACCACCCCGACGCCGTGGATATCCAGAAAATGAGATTCACTCTGCGGGAAATATGTGGCCATTTCCATCAGGCTCCTGTCTGGGAAGATCACGTAGGGGGGCACCCCTGACTCATCGGCCAGCCGCTTTCGCTCCCCCCTGAGCAGTTCAAAGAGATCCCGGTTGTAATCCAATCCAGCGGCCTGTTCCGGGTCCAGTTCCGCCCCTTTCTCCTGTAGCCGGCCAAGGACCTTCTCCTCTCCCCTGAGGACCCGCCACCCCCCATCGGTCAGACTCAGGCCTCCGAACTCCATGTCCTGCCTCATGAGACCCTTCTGGATCAACTGCCTGGAGAGATGGAACCACTGTTTTTTTGAGAATTCCCCTCCAATCCCGTATGTTGAAAGACGGTCATGTCGGAACTTCAGCACCTTCCTGGCCTGAGATCCGCGAAGCACGTCAATAATATGACCGGCCCCGAACCGCTCACCGGTCCGTTTTGCGCAGGACATGAACTTCTGCGCCGCAACGGTTATATTTGTAAGGTCCTTCTTGTCGCTCAGGCAGTTATCGCACATGCCGCAGTTTTCGCCCGTATACTCTTCCCCGAAGTAGCGCAGGAGTGGGATACGCCGGCAGTGCTCGGTCTCGGCAAAGCCGATGAGGGCGTTGAGGTGGATGCCTGCTACACGCTGCTCATGCTTCTCCTTCTGGTCGATAAAATGCCTGATCTTCTTTATATCCCCGTAGCTGAAGAGCAGCAGGCATTCGGCTGGAAGACCGTCTCGGCCCGCCCTGCCGATCTCCTGGTAATAACCCTCCATGTTCTTGGGGAGATCGTAGTGCAGGACAAAGCGCACGTTAGGCTTGTCAATCCCCATTCCAAAGGCAACCGTGGCCACCATGATTTGCACGTTATCCCTTATAAACAGCTCCTGGTTCCGGGCCCGATCGCGGTCAGACATGCCCGCGTGATAAGGTCTCACTGAAAAACCCCTCGTTTCAAGGACCCCGTTAAGGTCGTCCACCTGTCTGCGCGAGAGGCAGTAGATGATCCCCGACTGTCCCTGGAACCTGTTTATGAACCGCACCGTCTGCTCAAGGGGGTCCTCTTTGAAGACCACACTCATAAGGAGATTCTTCCTGTCAAAACTGGCAACAAACTCATCTGAGGCCCTGAACCCGAGGCTGGTCTTTATGTCTTCCCTTACCCTGGGTGTTGCCGTGGCGGTCAAGGCCACGCACACGGCCTTGGGAAAACGTTCCCGAACCTGGATCAGTTGCCGATATTCTGGACGGAAATCGTGCCCCCACTCGGAAATGCAGTGGGCCTCGTCAATGGTGAGACAATCCACGGTGAGAGAGGAGAGGAGGTCCTGTATGGGGGGCCGCAGCAGGGCCTCTGGTGCCATGTACAGGAGTTTGATTTTTCTCTGCCTGACCTGATCCACGTTAAACCGGTACTGTTCAAGGCTTAAAGAACTGTTCAGAGCCGCGGCAGGGACTCCCATCTGGACCAGCTGTTCAACCTGATCCTTCATCAGGGAGATGAGAGGGGAAACTACAACGGTCAGGCCTGAAAAGATCAGGGCGGGTATCTGGTAGCAGAGTGACTTGCCCCCGCCTGTGGGCATGATGACCAGGCTGTCCCCCCTGCTCAGGACCTTTTCAATGATATCCGCCTGAAGGGGTCTGAACTGGTCAAAGCCGAATACGTCTCTCAGGATCTGTCCCGCCCTTTTCATGGGGTGATTCATGAATCGGCCTCAAACACTTTCCCGGGGAAAGCTGGAGCAAAAGGGGTACACTCCAGTCTCCTTCATCGCCGCGCCATCAAGGGTATGGCCCCGCTCCATGGGGCCGCGGCAGGTGATTTTTCCGGGGCGTCTACGATCGGGTCCCGGATGAGAGGTCCCTGAAACAGGGAATGGCTTGCTTGAGCTTTCTGTCTCACTTTCGGGGGCCTGTGTCAAGTCAGAGCTGTTTATTTCCGGCAAATCTCTTTTGAAATGATAATCCACAGCGCCGCCCTCAGTATCCCGCCTCGGCCGGTCAGAGCAGTGGGAAATATCGTTTACAGGCGGATCTACCCTGAATCGCCGACCTGCAGGGCTTTGACAAGAGGCGCCTGCCGGGCTAAGATGGAAAACAGGATGGGTTACATCTATACGCAACTGAACTCAGGGGAACTCCCCTTGCGCTTCAGGGAAATATGGGACTTTGAGGAGCCATTTTATGAACGCTCAGAAAGAAAAGAGGGGGATTGACCGGCCCGTGGTGCTTGCCACCAGAAACAGGGGCAAGATAAGGGAGTTCAGGGACCTGTTTCAGGGCAGTGGTATCCAGCTCAAGGGCCTTGATGATTTCGGGCCGATTCCCCCCGTGGTAGAAGACGGCCTTACCTTTGAGGACAATGCAGTGAAGAAGGCCCGGTTTACAGCGCGGGTGTTAGGTCTGCCCGCCATTGGCGATGATTCAGGCCTTACGGTAAAGGCCCTTGGCGGCGAACCAGGGGTCTTTTCCTCCCGTTACGCAGGGGAGGAGGCCACCGACGAAGAGAACAACATCAAGCTGCTCAGGGCCATGGAGGGGATCGTGAAAAGGGATGCGGCCTTTGTCTGTGTGCTTGCTATTGCCGTGCCGCGGGGGCCTGCACTCATATACGAGGGTAGCTGTGAGGGCCTTATCATTGGGGAGATGCAGGGGTCGGGCGGTTTCGGATATGACCCCCTTTTTTACTATCCTCCCCTTGACAAGACCTTTGCTCAGATGTCGGGAGATGAGAAAAACAGGGTGAGCCACCGGGGAAAGGCCATGGCAGAGCTGAAGGGGGAGATGGACAAGGTCCTCACCTGGCTGCAGCAGAGACTGGCCGAGGAACCTTTCTGAAAAAACCCGAAACTTTTCCCGCGCCCCCGGTGGGAGTCCGTCCGTGGGGGTCTCTTTTCCAAAGGACGCAAAACCCTATCTCATTGCACAGGGACGGCAGCATGCGCTTGAAACAGGCTACGGGAAAGCCCCGGGAGAGAGTCTCGGTTGGAGCCTGTACGGGTCC
>DREN01000096.1 GCA_011051075.1 Deltaproteobacteria bacterium
CTTCCAGATAAAGATTTTGGACTGCGTTATCGGTCGGAATCGTCGACGACGTACTATGGGTACGACTTACTCCGATTCCTCCCTCTGGCCTTGCCAAAATCATTATCTGAAACTCTATAGAAGTTCCAACCAAGAACCGTAAAACTGAAAGGTGATTCAATGGAGTACGATCCTATTGTCAAAGGGCAATCCCACAGGACGGGTGTAAGGCCGAACCTCTCAGATTATGAGGAGTTCTGGAGAGATTTCAGGTGGGAAGAGATGATGGGAGAACTTGACGGCCTCGAGGGCGGGGGTCTCAATATCGCCTATGAGGCCATAGACAGGCATGCGAGAGGCCCAATGAAAGACAAGGTCGCCCTTTACTGGGAGGGGAGGGACGGCAGGAGTGAGGAGTATACCTTTTCAGACCTGTACAGGCTCACCAACCGTTTTGCCAACGTTCTTAAACGCCTGGGGCTCGGAAAGGGGGACAGGGTCTTCACCTACGGGGACAGGATTCCCGAGATATATATCTCCCTCATAGGGGCACTCAAGGCCGGGGCTGTTATCGGTCCACTTTTTTCCGCCTTTGGACCCGATGCGGTAAAGGAGAGGCTCGGCGACTGTGAGGCGAGGTTCCTCGTCACTACGCCGAAGCTTGCAGGGGTAGTGCGCGGGACCGTTGATGACCTGCCATCCCTTGAGACCCTTATCATCATCAACAGGGAAAAGACGGCCTGTGAGCTGAATGAAAAAGAGGTTGACTATGAAGCCCTGATGACGGAGGCGTCGCACTCCTTTGATATGGAAAGGACTGACAAGGACGATTACGCGATTATCCACTACACATCGGGCACCACGGGCAAACCGAAAGGGGTGGTACACGCCCATGAGGCCGTGGTGGGTCATTATGCCACGGCCAGGTATGTGCTTGACCTGCACCGTGATGATATCTACTGGTGCACTGCGGATCCTGGCTGGGTTACCGGTACCTCGTACGGGATCTTCGGCCCATGGTCAAACGGGGTTTCGCAGGTGGTCTATGAAGGCGGGTTTCGGGCCACCAACTGGTACAGGGTCATCGAAAAGTACAAAGTCACCGTATGGTACTCGGCCCCTACGGCCATCAGGATGCTCATGAAGGCCGGAGAGGGCGTGGCGCAGAAGTTTGATTTGAGCAGCCTCAGGTACCTGTGCAGCGTGGGAGAACCCCTGAACCCTGAGGCCATACTGTGGGGAAACAGGGCCTTTGGTCTCCCCTTCCACGACAACTGGTGGCAGACAGAGACAGGCTGCATCCAGATCGCCAACTACCCGGTGCAGGACATCCGCCCCGGATCCATGGGCAGGCCTTTTCCCGGGGTAAGGGCCACCATCCTCGATGATAACTGTGAAAAGGAGCTTCCTCCCGGAGAAGAAGGGCATCTGGCCCTCAGGGCCGGGTGGCCCTCCATGTTCAGGACCTACTGGAACATGCAGGAGCTTTACGATTCAAGGTTCCGGAACGGCTGGTATATAACCGGGGACAGGGCAACCATGGACCCTGACGGATATTTCTGGTTTGTGGGGAGGGCCGACGATGTGATCAATACGGCAGGGCACCTGGTGGGTCCCTTTGAGGTGGAGAGCGCCCTTGTGGAACATCCGGCCGTGGCCGAGGCAGGGGTTATCGGCGTGCCCGATCCCCTGGCCATGGAGGTGGTCAAGGCCTTTGTCTCGCTGAAGGACGGGTATGAACCTTCTGAAGAGTTGAAAAGAGACATAAAGAGGTTTGCAAGGAAAAAGCTTCACTCTGTTGCCTGCCCCAGAAAGATAGACTTCCTCCCAGGTCTTCCCAAGACCAAGAGCGGAAAGATCATGAGGAGACTGCTCAAGGCAAGGGAGTTAGGGCTTCCCGAGGGGGACACCTCCACCCTGGAGGAATAGTCGCCGGGAGCCTGAGGCCTGTTCACCGGGGGCCAGGATATGGCCCTTTTTCCTTACCGGTCCACGGGGCCCGGGGTTCTTGACAATGCGGAAGAAAGAAGTTCCCCAGGACCAGGGGATCCTGGAGGATTACAGAAGCCCCAATGGCTTCCCCTCGCGCTCCGGCCCTCCACCTTATGCCCTCCAACCCCCGACCTCTGGAAAACCTACCCATCATAATCCCCCAAGGCCTTCACCCCCATCTTCATAGGCTTTAACACGGCTATAGCACATATCACAGCAGCCCCTGCAAAGGAGAGGAGTATGAACAGCCATTCCCAGGGGCCGATTTCCCTGCCCTTTACCTGGTACATGAAGAGCACATAGACCGGCCCGGCCTCGAGGATGATGACCAGGCCCACAAAGATGGAGGCCGCCACCATATAGAGAAACCCACCCGCGCCTGTCGCAACCTGACCGATATTCTCGTGCCTGAATTTCGGATGGATGGCGCCGAAGCCGATCCCCAGGGCCACTATCCCCGTGGACATGACAAAAATGGTCACCGAAGACAGGACCATCATGAAAAGGCTGACCTCGAGGAGGCAGTTAGTGGCCACAATGAGGAGTTCGGCCAGGATGACCACGGGTATGAGGGAGAATATGTACTTGCCCCACAGATACCTCCTGAGGCCCATGGGTGAGGAGCGAATAATCCAGTATGCCTCGCCCTCAGCGCTCACCGCCGTAAACACGAAACGGGCGCACAGGGCGGAAAGCACGAATCCTGCCAGTCCCATGTTCAGAAAGGCGAGCTCGTTCTGCAGGAAATCAATACGAATAGGGCTCTTGTCCAGGGGGAGCACACTGAAGTTGTACAGGTAAACGACCACGAGCGCTCCCAGGAGGAGGAGCTGGGACCACTGGGTGTTGTCCCGGAAAAAGACCCTGATGTCTTTGCTCAGGATGACGGCCAGGTCTTTTCGAAAGGGCCTTGACAGGGCCCCTGTCACAAGGTCCAGGAATCTCCTGCCTGACCGCAGCCTTTTTTTTGCCTCCCTGGACTTTGAAAACCCGTCAAAATAGATGAAGTGGGCCACCCACACGTTTATAACCATGCCCGAGAGGGCCGTTGTCCAGACAAGGATGGCCGCAAATCCGGTATCAACCGTGCGCGTGTCCCCAAGGGGATCCAGAAAGGACCAGAGCGCCTCGGCGATCCAGTGGGTGGGAAGGAGGGCCGATTCAGGGGCCTTTAACGCGCTCAGGTACTCTGCCACCCCGAAAAAGGCCTCGGGGTTGACCAGCCTCTCAGGTCTCAGGAACCTGAACAGGAGGTATAGGGCCACGACCATGACCACCGACAGGAGAAGGATAATATCCTTTGTCCTCTGGGCGGGAAAGAGATGGACAAGGATCATGGTCACAAGTATCCCCGCGCTCGAGGCTATGATGGCCATGCCCAGGTTCATGTGAAGGGCTGAGAAGTAGAACCAGACTCCGGGTTCATATACATACCCGTAGGCCAAAAAGATGGGCAGGGCGAAGATGATGAGCATCCATGAGCTGTCAACAAAGGTGAACGCCGCCCTGGATATGAAGATCTCTTCCACGGACACGGGGGTGCAGTGGCATAGCTCAAGGTCTTTTGAGAGGTAGAGGTTTGAGAGGGCGGTGATCAGATTGCTGAAAATGAGCATTGAAAAGAAGGTGAGCAATACCATTGAGAGAAGCTGCCGCGCCAGGATATCGCCGATCAACTGGACAGACTGAAAATAGGCGAGGACGCGGCACAAAAGGAGGAACATCCCCCCGGAGAAGGCCAGTCCCAGGCCCACCATGACCAGGATTTTCTTCCCGCCAGGGCCTTCATGCCGGGTCAGGGAGTTTTTGAGGCCTAAGAGCCTGGGCCTGAGCAGGATCAAAAGATCTTCCACGCCTCAGTCCCCCTCCTGTGTGAGTCTCAGAAAGAGATCCTCCAGGTTCCCGTCCATGCCTGCCTGTCTCCTCAGTTCCCCTGTTGTGCCCCTGGCAATGATCCTTCCCTCCTGAATAATCGCCACCTCATCACATACCTCTTCTGCAACCTGCAGGGAGTGGGTTGACATGAAGATGGTTTTGCCCCCGGAGGTCTGGTCCCTGAATATGTCCTTGACAAGTCTTGCCCCCTTTGGATCCAGTCCCACCATGGGTTCATCCACCAGAAGGATCTGAGGCCTGTGGATCAGGGCCGAGCACATTACAAGGCGCTGTTTCATGCCGTGGGAGTAGCTTTCGATCAACTCCTCCCTCCAGGCGCTCAGCTCAAAAAGCTCGAGCAGTTCCCTTATCTCCCCTTCGAGGGATGGGCTGGGACCAAGACCGTAGAGAACTGCCACAAATTGGAGGAACTCGAGCCCTGTGAGTTTTTCATACAAAAACGGCCTGTCAGGGATAAAGCCCACGCACTGTTTTGCCTCGGACGGCACCTTGGCCAGGTCATGGCCGTTCAGTATGATCCTGCCCCCTGTGGGCTTGAGGACCCCTGCCATCATCCTGATGGTTGTGGTTTTGCCGGCGCCGTTTGGCCCGAGAAATCCGAAGCAGAGCCCCTTTTCTATGTCCAGATTTACCCGGTCAACGGCTTTAAGGCCCCTGTAAATCTTTGTCAGGTCTATCAGTTGAATCATATCCATAATCCATAACCTTCAACTTGAGTCTGCCCATGAGGGGCATAATATCGGTCTGGCTTCCCAGTCCCCCCTGTGCCAGTTTGATATGGGTCGCGTCGGTGGGCATCTGGTTCAAAGTGGCATCCATGGAGACCCATTCTCCCAGATAGGCCTCTGTCCACGCGTGATAAAAGAACCTGCCTCTTGCGTAAACAAGGCCCACGGCTTCACGGGCCGGTATCCCCGCTGCCCTCAGGAGGGCCGTCAGCAGTACCGCGTGCTCGTTACAGTCCCCCATCCGTGTCTTCAGGACCTCAACCGCGCTGGGGACGCTTATTACCGGTCTTTTTTGAATATTATTATAGACCCAGTTCATGAGTGTGGCGGCCACGGAAGGCGGATCTGTGCGGTTTCCGGCAATCTCCTCTGCCTTTTTCCGTATAGGGCCCTGGTCAGACTGGATCAGGGGCCCGGGTTCCAGGTAGGGTTTCATGGCCTCTGAGGGGTCCTTAAAGGGCGTCGTGTAATCTGCCCTGAGAGGGGTCTTTTCCACGGTGACCTCCAGTACCCCGTTCCTGAAACGCTGCCTTCCACGGCTCAGTATGCCCTGGTCAAAAGGGATATCCTTCAGGCCTTCAACCTTGAGCCGCAGGTAGATAAGCCTGTAGGGATCCATTAGCTTGGGTTCCACGTCTATGGACGCCATCTGGTAAAAATCAACCACCCCACCACGCCCAAGGTCCCGGGGGGCGGTCGCGGCGTTGGACCTTATGAGGGTAAGCCCCATAAAGCCTTTTTCCTTCAATACCTCCCCTTTCTCGTCAAGCCAGAACAGCAGATCCTGGCCCCACAGCTCTGTCTCCAGCCGGTAGGCGTTGTACCTGATACGGTTTATGGTCAGAGACTCTCTGGCAGCTACCTTCACCACCACAGGCGTCTGGGCCATGGTGGAAGGGTCGAAAAGGAAGAACCTGAAAGACTCCCCTGTCTTTAGGGGTCGACCCCTGAAAAATTGCGTCATGCCTGAACCGGTGACGGGCGACCCCGAAAGCATCAGGAAATGAACCTTTTTCCCTTTTCCTTCTCCCACCTCCAGGCGCATACGCTCTCCCTCAACTCTCCCCGAGATCCGGAAACTCACCACCCCTGAATCGATCCTGAACAGGAAACTCTTTAACCGGAAGCGGCGGTCCACAATGGCCCGTGTGGAGGTGCGTACTAGGCTTGTCTGACCCATGAGGTTCAGGTTCAGCACAACCTCTTCCTGAATGAGACAGTCCTCTCCAAGCGGGGTTGTCCGGGTTGTTGAATAGCCGATCTTCTGGTCCTTGAGAAAGATCTCCATCCAGTCGTTCCGGGATCCCTTGAAAGATGGGATCTCCGCGGATGAGATTTCAGGGTGCCTGGTTTCAGAGGTGAAATAGCTCTTCTTTATCAACAGGCCGATCATTATCAGCCACAGGACAACGATGCCGCCCCCCAGGATGTTGAAAATCCGTCTTCTTCCGGGCCTGGTCATGGTCTCAGGCCTGGCCGTCATCTATTTGCGGGATAAAACCCGGCGTGAAGGGGAAGGGCGGGAAAACAGATAAGAAGATGGGGCTGGGATGGTGAATGAACGGGATGATTATGGGAAAAAAAGGGCTGACAAGACCGGGGCCCCTGGGCTGAGGAATGGTGCGTATGGTTCATGTCTGATCCCCCTTGTTCCTTCAAAATGTAGAAGGGATCTCCAAGGGTAAATGCGGGTAACCCGATGCCTGGCAGGGTTGTCAAAATCACATCTTGTACTTCCCGAAGTCCTCTTGATTAAGGCTCTCCAGAATCTCCTGCCATTTTTTCCCCTTTTCCGTCTTGTCCTGAGGTTCTGCCTTCAGATCGATCTGACTGGATTTGCTGATCACCTCATCTGCCACGAAAATCGGGGTCTTGAACCTCAGGGACAGGGCTATGGCATCGCTGGGCCTGGCGTCAATCGACATCTCCTTGCCGTTGAATTTGAAGTGAATCAGGGCATAGTAGGTGTTGTCCTTAAGATCGCATACCTCTATTTTGACCACCTGGATATTGACCATTTCCATAATATTCTTCAGCAGATCGTGGGTCATAGGTCTGGAGAACCTGACCCCTTCAAGCTCACTGGCAATGGCGGTGGCCTCTAAGAGGCCGATCCATATGGGTAATGTCCCGTCACCATCAACCTCTTTAAGGATCACAATAGGGCTGTTGGTAATAGGGTCCACGGTGAGACCCGATATAGTCATGGGGGTAAACATGGCTTCCTCCCTCTGCATTCATGGCAGGCTGGTGTTTTCAAGCTTCTTCTGTATTTTTAACCATACAATCCCTTTTGTCAACACCAGTTCCAACGATCCGGCGATTCTGATTCAGGGCAAAATGATTAGGATTTAGGCATGGAGCTTCTGCGGAGGATGCGAGGAATAAGGAAAAAATGGTCCTGCTTTAAAAGGTAAAATATTGCGACCTGTGCGTTTACCTTTAGTCCGTGGGGGCCTCTTTTCCAAAGGACGCAACAAAATATTCCATCACGACATGGAACGTCCCCTTAGTTGTATTACAGCTTCGGAGCAGGCAGGGACCCGTACAGGCTCCAAC
>DREN01000460.1 GCA_011051075.1 Deltaproteobacteria bacterium
ATTCTCTGGTTTGAAGAATGTAATAAGGGCGCTCTCTCCCTTGTTGGGGGGAAAAACGCAAACCTGGGAGAGTTGGTGAACGCAGGCATAAGGGTCCCCCCCGGATTTGCAGTGACCAGTGCGGCATTTAAGCGGTACATGGACGAGGCGTTGCTCTGGGATCTGGTCAGGGATACTTTGTCTGACCTGTCCCCAGATGACATAAAGGAGGTTTCCAAGGCCGGAAGCGCAATCCGCCGGGGCATTTTATCCACACCTGTCCCTGAAGAGATACGGGGAGAGATAACTGCTGCCTACGGTTCCCTGTGCCACAGGTGCGGGGTATCCGACCTCCCCGTGGCCGTGAGGTCCAGTGCCACGGCAGAGGACCTTGAGGATGCCAGCTTTGCAGGTCAGCAGGATACATATCTCTGGATATGGGGCAACAACGAGGTGGTAAAGGTCACCCACGAGTGCTGGGCAAGCCTTTTTAAGGACAGGGCCATCACCTACAGGATGAGGGTCGGCTTTCCCCAGGACGGGGTGCTCATAAGCGTGGGCATACAGAAGATGGTAAACTCCAGGTCCGCGGGTGTGATGTTCACCCTTGATCCGGTCACAGGAGACAGGTTCAGGATCACCATCGATGCAAACTGGGGGTTTGGAGAGAGCATCGTTCAGGGCATGGTCTCTCCTGATAATTTCGTCGTGGACAAGGAATCCCTCTCCATTGAACAGAGTATAGTGGGGCAGAAGGACAGGAAGTACGTTGCAAAGGGGTGCGGTACGGCCGTGGTCTCTGTTCCCCCTGAGGAGCAGGTAATCCCGTGTGTCAGTGTTGCCGAGGTGAAGGAACTGGCTGAGATGGGGATGCGCATTGAAAAACATTACGGCAGACCTCAGGACATCGAGTGGGCCATTGACAGGGGCCTCTCCTTCCCGGATAATATCTTTTTCACACAGTCCAGGCCTGTAACCGCCGCGGGGAAGAGCAGCTTTGACGGAGATGTGGTCAAAGAGGAGGGAAAGAGCGATACCGACCATATAATTGACCTCATGCTCAAGGGGTTTGGCCGGTAGGATTGCCGTACCTTCCTTGAACTTTAGAGAGAGGTAATATAATGTCAGACAGAGATCTGTTAGAGGGTAAAAAGATTCTTATAGTAGATGATGAGCCCGACGTTCTCGATGTACTGGAAGAGATGCTCGACATGTGTCAGGTGGTCAGGGCCTCCACATTTGAGGAGGCCAGTAGGCTCATGGAAAGCCAGGATTTTGACATGGCCATCCTGGATATCATGGGTGTTGACGGGTACAGACTCCTGAACATAGCCAAACGAAGAAGGATAACCGCAGTTATGCTTACGGCCAACGCCCTCAGTCCGGACAACCTGGTCAAGTCTATCAAGGGAGGGGCCGATTCCTATATCCCCAAAGAGGAGATGGCCGGGATTACCACCTTCCTGACGGACATACTGAAGTCCCAGCACAGGGGAGAATCCACCTGGGAACCCTGGCAAAAAAGCCTTGCCTCTTCCTATTTTGCGAAGAAATGGGGCGGCGCCTGGAAGGAGCGGAACAGGGAATTCTGGAAGAACTTCAAGGCCGGCAAAGCGGATAAGGGCCCTTGACGCTGACCCCCTGGCAGCAGGCAGGGGAGTGAGGATAAAGAAAGTATGCTCATCAAGCCCGATTGTATCCCGTGTATCCTGACCATGGCCCTCACATCCATGAGACGGCTGGCTCTGGACGAGAGAGATATCCTGGAGTTGTACGGCGGGATCCTTCAGATCCCTTCTCTGAGGGGAGATCACTGGGACCGCACCAGCCCGGAGGTGCTCGAACAGGTCATGGAACTGATAGTAGGAGCTACCGGCAGTGTTGACCCGTTTCACGATCTGAAGGAGGAACAGAACAGGAGGATCATGGAGATCTGCCCCTTCCTGAGACAGCTCATCCATGATGCCTCGGACCCACTTAAGACTGCCGTAAAACTTGCCATACTTGGAAACACCATCGACCTGATGATGGGTACAAGGCCCACCGATGTTGAGAACCGAATAGAGGAGAGGCTGAGGATCCCGCTCCATGAAAGGGGGTATGCCGAGTTCAGAGAGGGCCTCAGCAGGTCCGAGCTTCTGGTCTACCTGGGTGATAACGCAGGAGAAATCGTCTTTGACAGGCTGCTGATCCAGGTCATCAGGGAGAGATACCCCGTCCATGTGGTATTTATTGTGAGGAACGTTCCAACCCTCAATGACGTGACCCTGAACGAAGCGCGTTCGGTTGGAATGGACCAAACGGCTACCATCCTTGAAAACGGCATGGACGGACCCTGCCCAGGAACGGTCTTTGAAAGGTGTTCGGAAGAGGTGCGGGGTCTGATTGAAAGGGCCGACATGATAGTATCCAAGGGCGGGGGCAATTTCGATTCTTTCAGCGAGGTGAACAGGGACCTGAGGGACAAAACCATATTCATGCTTCTTTCCAAATGCTATCCCTATTGCGAGTTCTTCGGCGTCCAGCTACACCGACCCGTAATTACAGGCCTCAGACATGCCGTACCCTGATCCGTACAACCCTGTTCTGATCGATCTGAGGTCCCATCTGCGCGGATCAATCCGCTCCTGCACACCCGGCTCCAGGTGTTAGAATTTACTGGGGCCCCGTAATGCCAATTCCTTCTTCACTGTCACAGGTCTCCGTCATGCTTGCTGATAACAGCTTGAAATCATGTTGGTATGGACGGCCTTCAAAATTCTCGCGCAGAGCCGCAAAACACGCAAAGAACAAAAGGAAAAGCTTAGCGAGCTGGCGTCTTTGCGTGAGATTACCTTCTCTTCAACTTGCGTGATATCAGCACATTCGCGTCGAGTTTGACGTTTCCCTGTTCACTGTCAACCCGGGCTTGGCAAAGTCACCGGTTTCGTATAGTATGCCCGTCCGTACCCCCGGTTTTTGGCAAATCGTCTTTTTCAATTTTCTGGAAAGAACAGGACCTGAGGAGAGAGTCATGGATGATATGAGTCTTAAGCGGCTTGGGGGATACAAGGAGTTCCCCGGTCCGTTGGTTATGGTAATCATGGACGGTGTTGGTATCGGCCCGCAGGACGAGAGCGACGGGGTCTTTGTGTCGTACACTCCTGTTCTTGACTCCCTCATGAGGGAACGGCTCTTTGTACGGCTTAAGGCCCATGGTGTGGCGGTGGGCATGCCCTCTGACAAGGATATGGGCAATTCCGAGGTGGGCCACAACGCATTTGGCGCCGGGAGGATATTCGCCCAGGGCGCCAGGCTGGTGAACGAGGCCATTGAGTCGGGAAAAATATTCCAGGGCGCGGCATGGGCAGAGGTGCGTAGCCGCACGGACAGAGGAGGTACCCTCCATCTCATAGGCCTGGTCTCAGACGGGAACGTGCACAGTCATATCGATCATCTTTACGCCCTTCTAGAACGCGCCGTTGCCGACGGCATGAAACGGGTGCGCGTGCACGGCCTCCTTGACGGCCGGGATGTGGGCGAAAAGAGCGCTCTGACCTTTTTTGAGCCCCTGGAACAAAGGCTGAAGGAGATCTCAACGGACGGGAGGGACTACTCCATGGCCTCGGGCGGGGGCCGGATGGTCACCACCATGGACCGGTACGAAGCAGACTGGGGTGTGGTGGAGAACGGCTGGAAGGTCCACGTCCTGGGAGAGGGGCGGGGATTCGGCACAGCCTGTGAGGCTATCCAGACCCTTTACGCTGAGGACCCTGATATTACGGATCAGTATATGCCCGCCTTTGTGGTGGTCAGGGAGGGAGGACCCGTGGGCCGGATGGAAGATGGCGACGCGGTAATCCTCTTCAACTTCAGGGGTGACCGGGCCATCGAGATCTCCCGCACCTTTGACGAGCCTGATTTTTCCGAGTTCGACCGCGGGCGGGTGCCGGATCTATTTTACGCGGGCATGATGGAGTACGATGGAGACGCTCATATACCTAAGAACTATCTTGTAGAACCACCTGCCATTGACAGGACCATTGGGGAGTATCTCTGCGCCACGGGTCTTACCTCATTTGCCATTTCAGAGACCCAGAAGTTCGGCCATGTCACCTATTTCTGGAACGGAAACAACTCCGGTTATATCGACGAACGACTTGAGAAGTACGTGGAGGTCCCGTCTGACAGGATCAGCTTTGACCTTAGACCCTGGATGAAGGGGGCCGAGATAACAGACAGGGTGATAGAGGCCATCCGCGGCGGGAGGTACAGGTTCATCCGCCTGAACTACGCCAACGGCGATATGGTCGGACACACCGGTGTGCCCGCCTCCATCCGTATTGCCGTTGAGACCGTGGATATCTGCCTGGGGAGGCTCCTCAGGTCTGTTATGGATGCTGAAGGGGTGGCGATCATCACGGCCGATCACGGTAACGCCGACTGTATGTGGCGGGAGAAGGACGGCATACGCGTCCCCATGGTGGCCCATACCAGGAATCCGGTCCCCTTTGTCATAAGGGATTTTTCAAAGAGAAACCAATTCTCCCTGAGCAATATCCATAACCCCGGCCTGACCAACGTGGCCGCCACAATCTGCAACCTTCTCGGATACGAGGCCCCGCCGGAGTACGACCCCTCACTGATCAGATTGGGCTGAGTACCGGACCTGGTCGGTGCGGGATCTGGTGCTTTCATGACCTTTCGTTCGTCTTGAGCATATCCCATACTGACATAACAGCCATGAGATCCATCCTTACACTCTTTTTTCTTCTCCCGTATTGCCTCCTTGTAGTGGTTATTCCCGGGGCCGCGGCAGATCCTCAAGACCCCCAGGGCACAGCCTCCTTGTGGGAGCAATGGGAAAGGGCTGCTGAAGAGGGGGTGAAAGATCCTCTCTTACGGTGGCACTACTACTATAAGGATGGGCTCCGCATTGACAGCAGGGAAAAGTCCTTTCAGTTCAGGTTGAACGGCCGGATCCTTGGCGACGGCGGCTACACAGGGGCCGACGATCTTCTGGACAGGGAGTACGATCTTACGGCCGGCCTCAACTGGTACCTGAACAAAAGCATCAGACTCATGTTCAACTACGTATGGGCAAAGGCCCGGGACCGGGAGACCCCTCTTCCGGTGGAAGACGGCACGGCCCATATTGTGCAGGCCCGCCTCCAGATGGTCTTCTGATGCCGGGTTTTGCTGGAACGGCAGTCTCCTTCATCCGTGTGGTCTTTCTCTACACTGCGCCGTAATAAACATGTCATTCAGATGCCTCCCCCCTCCAGAAATGCAGTGAAGGAGAGGATGTACCAAAAAAAGCTTGACATATGATTTCCTGAAACGTAAAATAGGTCCTTATAAATATTTTATTGAGCATTTGGGATCCGAACCATGATCTATTTTTCTCAGAACATTATAGTCATTATCAGCGCAGCAGGGATATCTGTATCCTTGTTGCTCCTCCTTTTGGTCGTCAGACTTAAATACCCGGGCCTGGTAATGACTTGATTTGGACAAACCCTTTAAAATCCGTTGCCAGGCAGGCCTGGTAACGGATTTTTTTTTGCACAAAGAACAGGGAGAAAGACGGAATGAGAACTCAGATTACCCTCTACGATACCACCCTGCGGGACGGAACCCAGGGTGAACAGGTCAACCTGTCGGCAGAAGACAAGCTCAGGATCGCAGGCAAGCTGAACGATTTCTGTATCCCGTACGTTGAGGGTGGATGGCCCGGCTCCAATCCCAAAGACGCCAGGTTCTTTGAAATTGCCCATACCGCCGATCTTCAAAAAACCAGGCTGACGGCCTTTGGAAGTACCCGAAGGGCAGGCACTCTTCCCAGGGAAGACCGCAATGTAGATGCCCTCCTACGGAGCGGCGTATCCACGGTGACTGTCTTCGGCAAGAGCTGGAACCTTCACGCCACCGAGATCCTGGGGGTCTCCCTCAAAGAAAACCTGAACATGATCAGGGAAACCGTGGCCTATCTAAGGGGAGAGGGTCGAGAGGTGATCTATGACGCGGAACATTTCTTTGACGGCTTCCAGGCCGATCCCGCCTATGCCATGGAGACCCTGAGGGCGGCTGAAGAGGGTGGCGCCCATACCGTGGTCCTGTGCGACACGAACGGCGGAACCATGCCCCGCAGGGTCGGAGAGGTGGTTGAGCGGGTCATGGGCACCCTGCAGGTTCCCATCGGCATGCATGCCCATAACGACTGCGGACTCGCCCTGGCCAATTCCCTTGCGGCCGTGGAGTCAGGCGCCACCATGGTTCAGGGCACCATCAACGGTTATGGAGAGCGTTGCGGCAATGCGGACCTCATATCGGTGATCGGAAATCTGCAAATGAAGATGGGTTATTTCTGCGTACCCGATGAAAAACTGAAGGCGCTCACCGAACTCTCCCGCTATGTGAGCGAGGTTGCCAACATCCCCCCCTTTAATCAGCGCCCCTTTGTGGGAAAGAGTGCCTTTGCCCACAAAGGGGGCGTCCACGTGAGCGCCATCCGGAAAAATCCCAGGGCCTACGAACATCTGAACCCTGAGCAGGTGGGCAACAGGCGGAGGGTCCTTGTGTCGGATATGTCAGGGAAGAGCAATATCGAGTACAAGGCCCGTGAGATGGAGATTAAGTTGGGGGGAAACGGCTATGACAGTCGGCGGATCGTGGGAGAGATCAAGAGGCTGGAGGATGAGGGCTACGAGTTTGACGTGGCCGAAGGGTCCCTGGAACTCCTCATAAAAAAGGTCACCGGCCAGTTCAAAGATCCCTTTACCCTTGAATCGTTCAGGGTTACCACTGAGAAGAACCGGTCCGGTCCCGGCACCTGCCAGGCTACCATCAAGATCTCCGTGGGGGAAGAGGAGGAGATTACCGCGGCCGAGGGGGATGGACCTGTGAACGCCCTGGACAATGCCCTCAGAAAGGCCTTGACCAAGTTCTTCCCCCAGATCGGGGAGATGGGCCTGGTGGACTTCAAGGTGCGTGTGATCGATGGTCGGGGCGGAACCGCCTCCAAGGTAAGGGTCCAGATCGATTCCCGGGATCCACGGGAGATCTGGTCCACCATCGGTGTTTCGGAAAATATTATCGAGGCAAGCTGGGAAGCTCTTGTTGACAGCATAGAATACAAGCTCTGGAAAGATACTAAGGACTTGTAAACAAATTAGGTCTTATTTTAGTCTCA
>DREN01000458.1 GCA_011051075.1 Deltaproteobacteria bacterium
CGGCCTTGAGACCGGGAAGCTCTGCCCGTACGTAGAAATCATCCGTTCCCTCGGTCACGTTCATGAGGGGAAATACACCGGCCGCGGGTTCTCTTAAAAGCCCCAGTCCTCTTGAAAGACTGCCCGTAAGCCAGTCCATCTGCCTTCTCATACGTTCCAGTTCCTCGAAGGGACTGGACCAATCCATTGTGGGCCAACCACTCAGTCTTCTCAACAGCATGATGCATCCCTCCTTTCCTTTTGTGTTCGCTTTTGATAAACAGATAATCGCAATTTACAGCATGTCAAGGGGGGGTACGGATTTTTTCTACCTGTGCGGTTGCCCTTAGTCCGTGGGGGCCTCTTTTCCAAAGCACGCAACAAAATATTCCATCACGACATGGAACGTCCCCCTTAATTGTATTACCGCTTTGGAGCAGGCAGGGACCAGTACAGGCTCCAACCGAGACTCTCTCCTGGGGCTTTCCCGCAGCTTATTTCAAGCGCATGCTGCCGTCCCTATAAAATGAGATAGGGTCTTGCGTCCTTTGGAAAAGAGGCCCCCACGGACGGACTCCCGCCACGGGCGGGATAGATCCTGTATCAACAATTGCTGAAGTCTAACCGCACAGGTCGGATTTTTTCGGGTCCCCACGAAACGATCATGATCAGACCCGCAGGATTTTTGTCATGCCTGTACGCCCAAGAAAGATCATCATCACAAAGCCTGGGGGCTACGACGTCTTCTCCTTTGAAGACGCGGCCCCAGGCCCTCCCGCGCCGGGGGAGGTTCAGGTGGAGGTGAGGGCCTGCGGTATCAACTTCGCCGATATTGCCGTAAGGCTCGGTCTGTATCAGGCGGCAAAGGGGGCCTACCCCTTATGCCCCGGCCTTGAATTCTCAGGCGTTGTGCAGGCAACAGGCGGGGATGTCGCCGGTTTCAGGCAGGGAGACCGGATCTTTGGGGCGTCCCGGTTCGGGGCCTATTCCACCCGTATCAACTGCCGGGCCGAACAGATCTGGCATCTTCCACATACCTGGGACTTTGTCAGGGGCGCTTCCTTTCCGGTCGCCTATCTGACCGCCGACTACGCCCTGTTCCAGGTGGGCCATCTGAACAGGTCCGACCGGGTCCTGGTGCATTCGACCGCAGGCGGGGTGGGGACCGCCCTCCTTCACCTCCTCAGGATAAACGGCAACTGCTGTGTGGGCGTGGTGGGAAGGTCTGAAAAATCGACCCATGCGGGCGAGGCAGGGGCCACGTTCGTCATAGACAAAAGTACTGAGGACCTGTGGGAAAGGGCCGAGGAGATCAGTCCCAAGGGCTACGATATAATCCTCGACGCCAACGGTGCCTCCACCCTGAGGGGTTCCTACAACCACCTGAGCCCTGGAGGACGGCTGCTGATCTACGGCTTCGCCTCCATGTTTTCGAGCACCGGGAGAAAAAACCCCCTCAAGCTCATATGGGGCTACTTTCGAACACCCCGATTCAACCCCTTTGACCTCACTGGAACCAACAGGACCATAAGCGGTTTCAACCTCATCTATCTCTTTGATCAGACCGAACTCTTCCGCCGGATCATGGCCCGTCTCATGAAATGGAATTCAGAGGGCCAGATCCCTCCCCTGCCCATAACCACCTTTCCATTTGAAGAGGTGGCCCGGGCCCATCGGGCCCTGGAGTCGGCCGGGACCGTGGGCAAACTGGTGCTTACGGTTTAGGGCCTCGACGGGCCCCCTTCCCTTTTTCAAGATAGAGCTTCTTTTCGCACTTGACAATTTTACGCGAATGCTTATATTTCCTCACGAATTTATATAACCTCATAATATCAGGCAGTTACATCTTAATCTGGCTGTTTGATGATCGTTTTCTTCTTTGAACAAGCTGTTTTCTGCCTGTTTTATTAACACCCACTCATTTTTTGAAAGGAGGATTTAAGCAATGAACATCAGACCTTTAAACGACAGGATTCTTGTTCTGAGGATTGAAGAGGAGGAGAAGACCTCGGGGGGAATCATCATTCCGGATACGGCCAAGGAAAAACCACAGGAGGGCAAGGTGGTGGCTGTGGGCCCTGGAAAGACAGGTGATGACGGAAAGCGGATACCCCTTGAGGTCAAGAAGGATGACCGGGTCCTGTTCGGAAAGTACGCGGGTACGGATATCAAGATCGACGGGGTGGAGCATCTTATCATGCGAGAGGACGACATCCTGGGGATAGTGGAGAAATAGGATAGGGAGGTTTGAGCAATGGCAAAGAAGGAGATCAAGTACAGCGCAGAGGCGCGGGAAAAGATGATGAAGGGGGTAAACACCCTTGCCAACGCCGTGAAGGTCACCCTGGGTCCCAAGGGCCGCAACGTGCTGATCGAGAAATCATGGGGTTCCCCTACCACCACCAAAGACGGCGTTACAGTGGCCAAGGAGATCGAGCTTGAAGACAAGTTTGAGAACATGGGGGTACAGATGGTCAAAGAGGTGGCCTCAAAGACCTCTGATGTGGCGGGCGACGGCACCACCACGGCAACCATCCTGGCCCAGGCCATCTACCGCGAGGGCTCCAGACTGGTGGCGGCAGGCTCCAACCCCATGTCCGTCAAGCGGGGAATTGAGAAGGCGGTGAACAGTGTGGTGGAAGAGCTGAAAAATCTTTCAAAACCCACCAAAGACAAGACCGAAATAGCCCAGGTGGGCACAGTTTCGGCTAATAATGACAGCAGCATAGGGGACATTATTGCCGAAGCCATGGAAAAGGTTGGCAAGGAGGGAGTGATCACCGTTGAAGAGGCCAAGAGCATGGAGACCACCCTGGAGATCGTGGAGGGGATGCAGTTTGACCGCGGATACCTGAGCCCCTACTTTGTCACGGATCCGGAAAAGATGGAGGTCCATCTTGAAGACCCCTATATTCTGCTTCATGAAAAGAAGATCAGCAACATGAAAGACCTGGTTCCCATCCTGGAGCAGATCGCAAAATCGGGAAAGCCCCTTGTCATCGTGGCTGAAGACGTTGAAGGAGAGGCCCTTGCCACCCTGGTGGTGAACAAGATAAGGGGAACCCTCAAATGCGCGGCGGTCAAGGCCCCCGGTTTTGGTGATCGCCGCAAGGCCATGCTGGAGGATATCGCCGTACTCACCGGCGGCCAGGTGGTGAGTGAAGACCTGGGCATAAAACTGGAAAACCTTGGGATGGAAGATCTCGGTACTGCCAAGAGGATCACCATTGACAAGGACAACACCACCATTGTGGACGGCGGAGGCTCAAGGAGTGCACTGGAGGGCCGCGTCAAGCAGATCAGGGTCCAGATCGAAGAGACTACCAGTGACTATGACCGTGAAAAACTGCAGGAGCGCCTGGCAAAACTGATCGGAGGTGTCGCTGTAATCAACGTGGGAGCGGCTACCGAGGCAGAGATGAAGGAGAAGAAGGCAAGGGTTGAAGACGCCCTCAATGCCACCCGGGCCGCCGTTGAAGAGGGGATAGTTGCTGGCGGCGGAGTTGCCCTGCTCCGTACGGCAAAGGCCTTGGAAAAACTGGACCTCGAGGGAGAAGAGCAGCTTGGCGTCAACCTTATCAGGAGGGCCCTGGAGGAACCTGTAAGACAGATAGCCAGCAACGCGGGTTTTGAAGGATCCGTGGTCGTACAGAGGGTCTTGGAGGGAGAAGGTGACTTCGGGTTCAACGCGGAGACCGGGGAGTACGAGGACCTGCTCAAGGCCGGTATCATCGATCCCACAAAGGTCACCAGATTCACCCTTCAGAACGCCGCCTCCGTTGCAGGACTTCTCATGACAACCGAGGCAATGGTGGCTGAAAAACCGGAGGAGAAAAAGCCCCCTGCCACCCCCGGCATGCCCGATGATATGTATTAATCCACGGGGAAGGCAGGTTTGCCCGGGCAGGCCCACCCCTGCCCGGGCCTGGTTTCACAATGGAGGGCAAGGGAATAGAGACGGCGGTTGAGCGGGGGCACTTTGTAAGGGCCGCCCTGATGGCAGAGCAGGCAGACCTTTCCCGGGACGAGATACAGGGCCTGCGCTACAAGGCCATATGGCAGATGGCCGCCGAGTACCGGAACGTCCACGGCACAAAACGCCTCGCCCTGAGGTACGGCCTTTCCAGGGAAGACGTCAGAAAGATACTGGAAGATTTCTCCCAGAGGGCGGAAAAGGAAAACAGCAAGGTTCTCGATCCCTGCTATGACTATATCACGGGCAGACACATACCCTTTGGCGAATGGCTGGCGGGTTTCATGAAACTCTGGAAAAAACTGCCGGCCTGATGATGGTCCCGTAGTTAGCTCACCATGAAAATCATGCCCTGAAGGCCCAGTCGTCCGGCTTTCTGTAAGTACCTATCACCCTTTCAAGGAGGGGAAAAAGCCGTTCGTGGTAGATATTATCCCAGGCATACTCCCTGATAACCCTTCTGAACATCCTGTGGGGTTTAAGAGTCCCTACAAAATCCAGGATCTTTGCCGCCACCTGGTCCGGAGAATCGTTGAGATCAAAGAAGCAGACGTCTTCACCGCCGATCTCCCGAAAGGGAGGTATGTTGGAACAGACAACCGGGAGTTTGATCATGCCCGACTCCAACAGCGGTATTCCAAAGCCCTCCTGCAGACTGGGTAGAAAGAGGATGTCCGAGATAAGGTAGAGGTCACGGATGGTGATCCTGTCTGCGGGCAGGGTCTCACCGCTCTCAAAAATGTACTCCGCCATTATCATCACATGATCTTCGATCCCTAACTCTGCGGCCAGGTCCACTAACTCACGGTAGTAGGTGAGGCTCTTGGGCTCATGGGGATCATGGGCCCCGGTTATCAGAAGCCTGGCGCCGAGCCCCAGGTCGCGGAGGCACCGGGTCACCCTGATGGAGAGCTCCATGTTCTTCCTCCTGTGAAGGCGGGAGGGATGAACCATGAGGAATTCAGCCTCAAAGAGACGCTGCTCCTGTATGAATCTCACCGTGCTCTTGTCGAGGAAGAAAAAGCGGATGGGGTCGATCCCGTTGGGGATCACGTACAGCCGTTTTCTATTGCCGTAGAGTCGGGCAAACATCTCCCTCCGGCTTTCAGAGATAACCACGTAGTGGATCCCGGCGTAGGCCCTCTTCAGGATAAGCCAGGGAAAGAGATCCAGATGCTCGGGGTAATCCTGGTAAAAATAGGGAGAGTCGTGGTTCCAGCTTATTATGGGGATGAGTCCTTCCCGGCCTATCCGATGGAGGGCCGCGCTCAGGGGCAGGTTGAAGGGCATGGTGAGCACGTTGTGGGCGATCAGCAGATCAAAGCCCCTGAGGGCCTCGAGCAGGTATCCGTATATCCGACCGGTAAGGGCCTCCATCTTTTCCGGCCGGCCCTCGATACCGGACTGGTGGACGTCCAGGACCTCCCGGTTGCGGGACCCTAAGAGGGGGTTTATCTCAACCTCGGTACCGGTGTCAAACTGCCCGCCGTCTCCGGCGAACACCTTGACGTTATGATAATACCTGGTCAGCAGAGAGGCGTGCTGGCGTATGACCTCTTCCACCCCCCCCACCACGGGCGGACATGAATAATGGAGCAGGGCTACGTTATACTTCATGGCTGTTAAACCGCGCACTGGATCTCCAGGATGTTCACCAGGTGGAGCAGGAGACGCTCCAGGACCTCGTAGGAGAAGAACTTTTCTCCCAGCCGGTAGTTGGTTTCCACCATCTGCCTCAGGCGTTCCTCATCTTTCAGGACCCGGTATATTTTCTCAACGGTCTGACCGGTCACAAATCCCTCAATGGCGATGGTGTCAAAGCCTTTCGGTTCTATGTCGGCAACGTAGATGGAGTACCTGTTCACCACTATGGGCTTCTTGTAGTAGATCGCCTCCAGAAATGCGTTGCCAAAGCCCTCGTAACCGGAAGGGTAGCAGATAAGATCGGCACACTGGTACATATCACCTATGGTGTACTTCTTCCCGTTGTGGTTGTTGTTCCCCTCAGGGCCCACCAGATCCCCCACCGATATGAACCTGACGCCCAGATTCCGGGCGTACTCACGTATGCGCAGGCTGTACAGACCCCCTTCATCATCCTCAGAGTGGGAAATCACCAGGGAGGGGTTTTCAAGGTTCATCAGGCTGACAATCTCGATGCTTCTCTCCACCCATTTTCTCGGCACCACCCGCGTGGGCTGAAGGATGAACAGATCCCCCTCGCCAAGGCCGATCCTTTGTTTTATCTCCCCGCAGGAATCTCCCCACGGGGCTGGGGGACTGGCAAAATCGTAAACGTTGGGGATGACGGTGTTCGATATACCTTTGCGATAACTGAGCTGATGACTGGCGATGGAGTTTATGACGGCGTGCTGTATGGTGGGGAGGCAGGGCGGAAAGGCCCAGGTGAGATAATCCTCCACCCCGCTGACCAGGAACCTCTCCCTTTCCCAGGAAAAATCATGGTGGTGGGCTATGGCGGGAAAACCGGTCTCTGCAATGAACTCGGTCAGGGCGAGGCCGAGGGGGATATTAAGAGGGATGGCGAGGGCGTTTTCCGGGATCAGGAGATCGATATCAAAACGCCGCACGAACTCATAGATCTCCCCCTTGATATGCTCCCGAAGCTCATGGATCTTTTTTGTGGCGGTCCTGGAGCGTACCCGTTTACCATAGCACTGGTCCTGTATCTCCAGGATATCGGGGTGCTGAAAATGGGCCTCTTTCAGAAGCATGCACCTTTGGGGAGAACGGTCGTTTTCTCCTGA
The DNA here is from genome assembly GCA_011051075.1 of Deltaproteobacteria bacterium. Taxonomy (GTDB): domain Bacteria; phylum Desulfobacterota; class DSM-4660; order Desulfatiglandales; family Desulfatiglandaceae; genus Desulfacyla. The sequence continues at coordinate 6,721 of DREN01000458.1, forward strand.
AAGATAGAAACAGCGGCAACCGTTTCTCTCGAGCACAGCGGCCCACTTCTCAATCTCCAGGGAAACCCCGTCCGTGCCTGAAATCCTCGTGGATACAAACCCTATGTTCCTGAATCGCACCTTCTCTACCAGGGTTAATCACCTCCTCATACCTGCGGGCCCGCCCTGGGCGGAGAAACCGGGAGCCTCAAGGTATCACCCAAGACCCGCAGAGAAAACATTGAAAGAATTGGCATCCTTCATTCACCAGGTTACATTTTTTCGACCTGTGCGGTTAGACTTCAGCCATTGTGGATACGGGATCTATCCCGCCCGTGGCGGAAGTCCGTCCGTGGGGGCCTCTTTTCCAAAGGACGCAAAACCTTGTCTCATTGCACAAGGACGGCAGCGGGCGCTTGAAATAAGCTACGGAAAAGCCCCAGGAG
>DREN01000353.1 GCA_011051075.1 Deltaproteobacteria bacterium
CAGGATTAGATTATACTATGGCGCTCCAGAAAGGCGAGGATCTCGCCGGCGCATTCATCCGGCCTCTCCATGGGCACGAAGTGCCCGGTGCCCTCAAAGCCCTTTACGGTCGCGGTGGGCAGCAGGGATTTGAAGCGCCTTACCGCAGGCCCCAGAAAGGTGTCAGAATCTGCCCCGTAAAGCACAAGGGTGGGGACCTTTATCTGTGGCACATATCGCCAGATAATATGCGGGCACACGGCAAAACAGCGGGACTCCCAGGCCGGGTCGCAGCAAAGTCTCACAGTGCCCTGCCCCGAATCCTCGGTACCGCCCTTAATGTAGCCCTCAAGAAACCCCTCTTTCCAGGCCCTGAATGACTGTTTTGACTGGTAAACATGGAGGATGGTCTCCCGGTCAGGCCATTCCCTCTGCCTGCGCGCGGCGCGGTGGGCAATGGGGACGAACCTGGCAAGCCCCGTCTTTTTCGCCAGGTACCACCACCACATCCAGGAAAGGGGCAGAATGGTGGGGTCCAGCAGGATCAGGGCACGGATGAGATCAGGTCGCCTGACGGCAAGAAGGAGGCTCGCCACCCCTCCCCTTGAGTGCCCCATGGCAATAACAGGTCCATCCACGTGCTCGAAAAACCTCTCCTGATCCCCGGTAAAGACATCCCAATCCTTCAGTCTGCGGGGATCCGCCGGTACCTGAGTCCTGCCGTGCCCCCTGTCGTCCATGCCCAGGACCGTTATTCGGGAGTTCAGCCTCTCCGCAAGGGGCGTGTAAACGTCGGCGCAGAATCCCGTAGCATGGGCTAAATGCGCCACAGGCCCGGATCCGCCCCAATCCATGTAGTTGAAGCCCCCCTCGGGTGTTCTGAATGTCTGCCCTCTTCCCATATGCAGGGTTATCCTTCCCCCTCCTCTAAAAAGCCCAAAATTAGCTTGGCCCCCTTCCGGTTTGCTTCAGAGTCCCGCTTTGCCATGCTTCTCACTCAGGCCTGGAGGGTGTGTTCGAACAGTACTGAAGAATCTATATTTGCCGTGGCCAGTTCCACAAGACGGCGGTGGTGGGTGAAGAATATGACCTGGGTGTGGTTTGCCAGTTCAGACAGTGCCTGCAGGGCCCTGACAGCCCTTTCATCGTCGAACCTGATGAGGATATCGTCCACAACAAAGGGGAGAGGTTCACTGTTTTCCAGGTATTTTTCCAGGGTGGCAAGACGGAGGGAGAGGTAGAGCTGATCGGCGGTGCCGTCACTCATCCCCTCCACGCTCACAATCCCGTTGTCTCCGGGACGCACGCCCACGAGGGTAGGACGGCCATGGTCGTCAAACTCCGCCCGCACACCGGCAAAGGACCCCATGGTCATGGCGGCAAAGAGTTCGTTTGTCCGCCGGAGCACAGGTCCCTCATTTTTTTCACGGTACCGTTCTATGGCGCGGCCCAGGACCGCCGAGGCCATGCGCAGTCGCGCGTACTGTTCAACGTATCCCTCCATGTCTCCCAGGATCATCTCCACTTCCTCGGCCAGGTCCGCCGCCTCAGCGCTTCCATCCATTTTCTTCAGCTCATTTCCCTCCTCGCCTATGGTCCGGTCAAGCCCGGCCTTTTTCTGCTCAAGGGAACTTGCCTCTTCCTGGAGGAGCCTGATCCTGCCGTCTATCTCATCAGGATCGATCATCCGCGCCTCCTGGACGAATGCCTCTACGGTTATCCCCCCGGCCAGCTTGCGCAGTTGTTTTTCCACTATTTTAAGTTCAGCCTCTATCTGACGGCGTTTGGAAGACCGCTTTTCCGCTACGGCAAGATCCTCGTATCTGGAACAATGGGCCTCCTCGCACATACGATCTAATCTCAGGCGTGCCTCTGATATCCCCTTTTCAGCCTCTCGGACCAGCTTTTCCTCCTGCCTGAGCTGTTTCTCCAGCCCTTTCAGCTCGGTCCTGGCCTGGCGTGCCCGTGTGAGGCGTGCATTCAGATCGGCAGCAGCCTGTTCCACCGGGATTTTTTTGGCCCCCGGGGCAACCTGTTTTGCAAGGGATGTCACCCTCTTAGAAAAGGTGTCCGCGTCCCTGTCGATTCCCCTGATACGTTTTTCCAGGATATCGGCCTCCTTGAGTTTATCAAAAAGGCTTTTCAGATCGTCCATGACGGCGCCGGCCTGCCCCGGCGTGGCACCTGCGTCAAGTCCCAGGGGCTGGACTGCCCGCTCCCACTCCCCCTGCCAGCGGGTTATATCGTTTTCAATCCGGTCTCGACGCTGGCAGGCCTCTTTAAGGGTCTTTTCCCGCTCCTTTTTGTCTGCCGCCAGTTTGTCCAGTCTGGCGCCCAGTTTTTCCTGGTTTTTGATGACCTTCCTGCTCCGCAGGATGAGGTCCGAGAGGGTTTCTTCCGGTCTTGAAGGGAGATGGGAGATGGCGGTGAGACATCGATCCACCTGATCTCTGTGGATTTCAATCCGTGCCTTCAAATCGTCTGCCCTGGCCCTTCGCAACCTGATCTTTCCCAGTTCCCTGATAACTTCCTGCTGGTCCAGGACCCACGCACGCATCTCCCTGGGGGACATGGGTGTTATACCGGCCGGTTTCCAGATCTCGCACCATTGCCTGTTGACAACCCCAAGGTTATTTTCGGCCTGCTCAAGCTCTTTTTTCAGGGTCTCCCGTTGACCCTCCCCGGTGTCCCTGTCTGAAAGGAGCCTGGCCATCTGCGTAACCCGGCCTGCCTCCCGCCTCAGGCGGTCTGAAACCTGATCAGCAATCCTGACGCTCTGTTCATAGGCCTCCGTTAGGGTCCGGGCCGGCCTGAACAGGTTTATGAATTCACCCTGTTCCCTCGGGGACCCTGTTTCCTTATCAAGCAGTTGCCGGATGAGTTTCCACCCCTCCTCCCGTCTCATACGTGCCTTCAGGAGATCGTCTTCGGTCGGGACCTCCTGCTCAAGCCTGAGTTCCTTGATTTGCCCTTCGGTCTTGAGGAGCCCATTTTCAACGTTCCTGAGTTCAGATTGAAGGCTGCTTTTGGCCTTCTGCGCCTCATCAAGGCGATTATCAAAGGAATCCATGGTCTCCACGGAAGGCAAGGGGAGTCTTTCAAGGTCTTCAAAGGTCCCTGACCAGAGGGTCTGCTTCTGAAGGGCCGCCTGCAACCGGTCCAGTACGTTCCTTATCTCTGCCTCTTCAGAGAGAAGATGATCTTCAAGGGCCGCATGTCTGGCAGCGCCCTCTACGGCATCGGCCAGTTCATCCGCCTGAAGGGGGGATTGGAACGTGCTTATTTCCTGGTCAATGTCGTCTACCTGCCGGGAAAGTCTCGATATCTCATCCCAGGTCGTCTCAAGGAGGGTTACCAGCCGCTCGTACCTGGTCCCCAAATCCCTTATCCTGACTGTTTCCGGCCTTTTCAGCCTGAGCTTTTCAGCATCATCCAGTTGAAGGTCATCTTGAAGCCCCGAGAGGATCTCTCTGGCCTCACTCCAGAGGACATTCCTCCTTGTCTCAAGCTGGATACGGTCCCTTTTTGCCTTTTGATAACTCCCCAGGTCCCTGTAGACCTGCTCGATAAGATCCGCTTTCTCCAGGATCTCTTCAGCAACATCAAGTCGGGCAATGGCCCCGCGGATCTCTTCCTGCCTTGTCAAGGCCTTGTTTTTCTTCTCCTCCGCGATCCTCAGATCCGTAAGAAGACCAGTCCTCCGCTCCCCAAAATCCTCAGGAAGGGGTACGGCATCCCGGTACGAGTTCCCCTCACCTGTGAGTTCCTTTCTCCTGCCCATCAGGGGAAGGGCGTCCCTGATCCTCTCGAGACGGTGTTGCCTTTTCTGCTTTTCTGACAGTTCAAGGACCAGTTGTGCCCTCTCATGCCTGGCGCTGGTGAGCGCCTCATGGTGCCGCTCCCATTCCTGGCCTGGAAGCTGAGCATCGCGCAGGCCTTTCCTGGTTTTTCTGAGCCTTGAAAGGGCCTCGTTGATCAGGGGGTTCTTCCCCGACGGCCTGAAAAGGGAATCGGCCTCTGATTTGAGTTCCTCCTGCACCTTGCGCAGGTCTGCTATGCCCGAGCCTGCGGCAAAGAGCATCTGACCCAGGTTACCCCCGCCCTGGATGATCTCCCTGCCTCCGTGAATCAGATCGTCGTGGTCGATGCCGAACATGGTGGAGAAGAGATCTGCGGTCATGCCGCCTAAAAAGGGGACCAGGGCAGCATCATCGAGAACAGCAGCGTCATCGGGCCCCCGGAGGGTATTGGCCCTCCCCTTCCTGCGGATGAACTCCAGCCGGGTACCATCCTTTTTCTGGATCACGGCCCCTATGCGGAGCCTTGCGTAGGGGTGGATGAAGGCGTCCAGGGAGCGCTCCGGGATTCCGAAGAGCATCTGGCGCAACGCCCTGAGGGCCGAGCTTTTACCTGCCTCATTCGGGCCGTATATGATGTGGAGGCCCTCTTCACCGTCACCTAATTCGAGGACAGTATCTTTAAAGGGACCAAAGGCGATCAGGTTCATCTGGAGGATCTTCATGACAGATCCCCCTTTCTCATGAGACGCCCCACAAGCATGGGACCCACCTGGTCAAGCTGCTCCTTCAGCCACTTCGGGTCTTCCGGTGAAATGACCGCGCTGCCTTCCACCAGTTCTCTCGGTAACTTCCTGGTAATTTCCTTAAGGGTCTCCCCGATCCTCAGCAGTTGCTCCGGTTGGGAGTGTAACTCCTCCAGGTATCGCCACAGTTCGCCGATCGGTCCTTCTGCGCCGGCCCCGGTTTTCATATCCTCTGGAGGGGTGGTCCGGAGTCTCACCTTCTCCACCCATATCCTGTCGCCGCTCATATCCACGGCCACAGACCTTATGTGGTTTATCCACTCTTCCCGATCTGCGGCCAGATCTGTATGGGCCCGTGAAGGACCCGTAATCTCCACCCTGACTATGAGCGGCATGCCGCTGTTTTCCCCGAGAATCCTCTCCAGGTGCCCTGAGACCAGATCCACGACCTCATGGCCGGTCCCTACCCGGGAACCATCGACCACGACCTTTATCCAGCGAATCAGATCCAGGGGTCTGAAATCGGCCGCGGGCCTGCCATTTTCATCCACAGTGACCAGCAGGCATCCCTTGGCCCCGGTTTCACGGACACTGCGGCCCTGGGTGTTCCCGGGGAACACGATCAGAGGATCGTGGGAGAGGACCTCACGCTGATGAACGTGCCCCAGGGCCCAGTAATCATATCCCCTTATCCGGAGATCTTCCACCCTGCAGGGGGCATAGGGTTCGTGGCCTTCCCTCCCTGTTGCGCAGGTGTGGAGCATGCCGATATTGAAACATCCAGGTGCGGGGGGAGGGTAGCTCAGGGCGAGGTTCTTCCTTACCGCCGGAGACGAAAAGCTCTGGCCGTGGATTGCCACTCCAAGGTCTTCTAAGATAAAGGTGGCGGGCCGGCCTTTTGGAAAGAGGTGTACTCCTTCAGGGAACCTGATGGTTCTGGTGATCTTGCTGGCCGCGTCATGGTTGCCGGAAATGATGTAAACGGGGATACCCGCCTCCCGCAGTTTACCCATCTGCGAGACAAAGTAGAGGCCCGTGTTGTAATCTTTCCAGTCACCGTCATAGAGATCACCGGAGATCAGGACAAAGTCCACCCTTTCAGTGAGGGCCAGTGTAACCAGGTTGCTGAACGCCTGGCGGGTGGCCTGGCGGAGCTCATCAACCGGGGCCCCTTCATGGAAGGAAAGTCTGAGCAGGGGGCTGTCCAGATGGATATCAGCCGAATGGATGAACCTTATCATCGCATGTATGCGGGAGGGGCAGTGAAATCAGGCTCCTGGTTCACTTGCTCTTTTTCTCATGGCACTTGGTGCATTTTTTGTAAGCCCTGGGTTCGCCCTTGTAGATGTCTAATTTCTTATGGCACCCCTTGCAGCTCAAGTGGTAGGCGGTCTGGAGCTTTATCAACTTATCCTGCTTCTCAAGGGGCCTGTGGCACTTGATGCAGGGCGTGGTCGTGCCCCACGGCGAGTATATGTTCTTTCCCTTCTCATACACGTGGTGGCAGTCCCAGCAGGAGATCTCATAATCCTTGGCATGGCGCCTGTGGGGAAACTTTACCGGTCCCTTGCGGTCCCTGTGGTACACCCTGTTATCGAGGATAATCACGTCGAGGTCTGACCGGGTCTGTGATTCAGGGGCCGTTTCGGTGTCCGCACGGGCGATCCCCTGACCGACTACGGGTTTGACCATGACCGATACCCCCATTGCCATACAGGCGCACAAAGAGCACGCCAGAAACAACCTGCCAATCTCCCTTTTTCCGCAGGTCTTTTTCATTCTAAATCCCCCTGCCGTTGCCAGGACCATCAGTCTTGATGGAATCCGCGTATATGTTTACAGGGAAACGGTCCTGGAATCAAGCCTCTTTTGCAGGGAACCGGGTTTAGGTGGAGGGTTACGAATTGACAAACAGGGATCAGCCATATAGACTGATCCTCTGAGCAGTTCAGATCAGGTGCTTTGAGCGCTTACCACAGGGAAAAGGGAGCAAATTTTTCCACCATGTCCTCCAGGCGCAATTTTCTCGATCTTTTGGGCAGGCTGATACCCTCGAATTCCTCCGAACCATCCAGCCATCCATTTGTGAGCTGGTTTATCTACTTTCTGGCCGGGTTTGCCGGGGCCATGATCATCGGCTGGGTCCTCTTTCCCATGGTCCTCTACTCAAGCGAAAAACAGCCCGTTGATTTCAGCCACGAGATTCATATGGATCCGGATATAGCAGAGGGCATAGAGGGTAATACCGAACTCGAAAGATGCCTTTACTGTCATGCCTTTCGTAAAGACGGCACCTTTACGGGGATACCCAGGTTGCAAGACTGCGCGGAATGTCACGATGATGCTGAATTTCCCCTTGGTGAAAGCGCCGAAGAGGAGGAGTTCCTCAAAGAATACCTTGCCAAGGGAAAAGAGATCCCCTGGCTCTCCTATTCCAGGCAACCTGACTGCGTCTACTTTTCACATATCGCCCATGTGAAGATGGGGGATATGGAATGCAGGACATGCCACGGAGACCATGGAAAATCCGACCGCTTACCCGTGTACAAGAAGAACCGCCTGACCGGCTACAGCATCGATATATGGGGAAGGCGTATCTCGGGTCTCAAGTCAAACAC
>DREN01000154.1 GCA_011051075.1 Deltaproteobacteria bacterium
GAGGAGAAACAGATATGGGAAAAAGAATCTATAACTTTAATGCAGGTCCCGCGGCCCTGCCCCTGCCAGTGTTAGAGGAAATCCAGTCGGAACTCCTTGACTATAAGGGTTCTGGCATCTCCATCCTTGAGGTGAGCCACCGTTCCAAGTGGTTTGACGATGTGATCAACGAGGCTGTTGAGAGGACAAAGAGGCTCTTAGGTCTCGGCGATGATTTTCATGTCCTCTTTATCCAGGGGGGCGCCAGCCTCCAGTTCTGTATGATACCCATGAACCTGGGTCTTAAGGGGCGGCCGGTGGACTATATAAACACCGGCACCTGGTCCACCAAGGCGATCAAGGAGGCCGAGATCCAGGGGAAGGATGTGAGGGTAATCGCATCTTCTGAGGATAAGGGATTTTCATACATACCTGACGGGTTCACCGTTGACAAAGATGCCTCATACCTGCACTTCACCTCAAATAACACCATCAAGGGGACCCAGTGGGCCAGGTTTCCCGAGGCCGAGGGTGTTCCCCTTGTATGTGACATGTCTTCCGATATCATGAGCAGGCCCTTTGATGCTGCTCCCTTCGGCCTGATCTACGCGGGGGCCCAGAAAAATATTGGTCCCTCTGGTTCGGCCTTGGTGATCATCCGCGGGGATATGCTGGAGAGGACCCCCCATAACCTCCCCACCATGTTGAAGTACGCCACCTTTGCAGATAAGAACTCCATGTTCAACACCCCGGCCTGTGTGGTCATCTACACCATCAACCTTGTCCTCAAATGGCTTGAAGAGACCATAGGGGGCCTTGAGAAGATGGATGAGATCAACCAGAAGAAGGGATCGATTATCTATGACTTTATCGATCAGTCCGGGTTTTATCAGGGGACTGCCGCCAGGGAGAGTCGCTCCCTCATGAACGTTACCTTCAGGCTTCCCAGCGAGGACCTGGAGAAGAAGTTCGTTCGAGAGGCCCTAAAGGAAGGCCTTGGAGGACTCAAGGGTCACCGCTCGGTGGGTGGGTGCAGAGCATCCATATACAACGCCTCGGGGGTTGAGGCTGTGAAGGCCCTGGTGGAGTTTATGAAGGAGTTTGAAAGGAAAGAGGGGTAAGGTTCGGGGATGATGGTTGGAGGTTTGTTTTGAGACGGACGCGGATAGCCGAGATTGCAAGGGCTGAAAACATAGGAAACCGGTACACGGTCATGGGCTGGGTAAGGACCCGCAGGGATTCAAAGGCGGGGTTCTCCTTTATTGAGATCAACGACGGGTCATGTCTTGCCGGGCTTCAGATAGTAGCGGACCGGGAACTGGAAAATTATGAGGAGGAGGTCCGTAAACTGCAGACCGGGTGCTCGGTAAAGGTCACGGGAATCCTGGCCGAATCTCCGGGCAAGGGCCAGAAGGTTGAGCTTAAGGCCCGGTCTGTGGAGGTTCTGGGATGGGCTGATCCCGCAGTTTACCCCCTTCAGAAGAAACGGCACTCCTTTGAGTTCCTGAGGACCATCGCCCACCTGAGGCCCAGGACCAACACCTTCGGGGCAGTTGCCAGGGTAAGAAACGCCATGGCCCTTGCCATCCACACCTTTTTTCAGGAGAGGGGTTTTATCTATCTACACTCCCCCATTATTACGGGGAGCGACTGCGAGGGGGCAGGTGAGATGTTCAGGGTGACCACCTTTGACCTGAACCGTACCCCTGAAAAGGACGGGGAGGTCGATTTTACAAGGGATTTCTTTGGGGCCCCGGCAAATCTCACCGTGAGCGGACAGCTCGAGGCGGAGATATACGTCCTTGCCATGGGGTATGTGTACCCCTTCGGACCCACCTTCAGGGCCGAGAACTCAAACACATCCCGCCACCTGGCCGAATTCTGGATGGTTGAACCTGAGATGGCCTTCTGCGATCTTGAGGAAAACGCGGACCTTGCCGTTGAATTCCTAAAGCAGGTCTTCACCCATGTCCTGGAGAACTGCAGGGAGGATATGGAGTTCTTCAACCGTTTCATCGACTCCACCTGTATCAGCACCCTTGAAGGCCTGATTACTCGGAATTTTGAGATCCTCACCTACACGGAAGGTGTCAAAATCCTCATGAAGGCGGACAGAAAGTTCGAGTTTCCTGTACAGTGGGGTTCTGATCTCCAGTCAGAGCATGAGCGTTATCTCTGCGAAGAGGTCTTTAAGGGGCCGGTGATACTGATCGACTACCCAAAGGAGATCAAGGCCTTTTATATGAAGATGAACCGGGACGGGAAGACCGTGCGGGCGATGGATGTGCTGGTGCCCAAGATCGGTGAGATCATAGGGGGAAGCCAGCGTGAAGACGACCATGATCTACTCTACGAGAGGATAGGGGAGGCGGGTCTTGATCCGGATGACTACTGGTGGTATCTGGATCTGAGGAAGTTCGGTTCGGTGCCCCACTCGGGCTTCGGCCTGGGATTTGAGCGCCTGATCCAGTTCGTAACCGGCCTTTCCAACATAAGGGATGTAATCCCCTTCCCGAGAACCCCCGGTAACCTTAGCTTCTGAGGGACCTCTCCTTGAAGGGATCAATGTCGCGTTCAGGACAAAGACAGGAGACTACTACTGCATTGTAAAGCCGCCGTCTACCGCATAAACCTGGCCGGTGATGTAACTGGCCTCGGAGGAAGACAGAAATATGGCCAGACCTACCAGATCCTCAGGCCTTCCCAGACGGCCCAGGGGAACCTGCTGGGTCTTATAGGCGTCCAGGGCCCCCGGTGGAAAGGCGTCCAGGGCCGTTTCCGTCTCGATTATACCTGGAGCAATGGCGTTTACGGTTATATGGAGAGATGCCAGTTCCCTGGCCAGGGCCTTTGTGAACGCGATAACACCACCCTTGGCCGCAGAGTATGGAACCATGCCTATGGCGCCCACGAGCCCTGAGACCGAGGCTATATTAACAATGGTGCCTCCGCGCTGCTGACGCATGGGCGACAGCACCTCCCGGCAGCAGAGGAACACACTCTTCAGATCAAGCGCCATGATCCTGTCCCATTCCTCTTCGCTGACCGCCGAAAAGGGTTTTATGGGGAACGCCCCGGCATTGTTGATCAGGATATCCAGTCGGCCCAGCTTATCCAGCCCTGTGCTGACAAGGGTTCTTACTTCCTCTCCCACGGTTACTCCGGCCTGGACAACAACGGCCCGCCTTCCCAACTCTTCAATCTCCCCGGCCGTTTTTCTGGCTGCGTCTTCACGGCTGTGATAGTTCACGATGATATCGGCCCCTTCGCGGGCCAGTCCCAGGGCGATTTCCCTGCCGATCCCCCGACTGCTGCCCGTAACCAGGGCCACCTTGCCTTCCAGTCTCATCTCTGCCTCCTGTTTAGTCGCTCATGATACCCACGACCTGGCCCACCTGGGCCTTTTCACCGGCCTTGACATGAATCTCCTGCAAAATCCCGTCCGCAGGTGCGGTAATGTAGAGTGTGATCTTCTCCGTGGCCGCTTCAGCAAGGTCTTCTCCCATACCCACAGAGTCACCCACCTCCTTTAACCAGGAAACCAGGGTAATTTCTGCGGAGCCGTCAGCCGTTGGAGGCACTACGATTTCGTGTTTCATATTCTTGTCTCCTTATTTCCAGTGTTGTCTGATTCCACATCCCTCCTGATTTCTTGCTTTGCCTCTTTCATGGCACAGGTTAAGTGCCCCGGGATGCGAGAGCCTCTTCAACCTCTTCCAGGGAAAGGCCCTGCAGGCTGAGTGAGAAGGTGTCCATCAGAATTTCGCGCAATCTTTCCTTTACCTCTTCCAGGGGAACGTGTCGCCCCAATACTTGATGTAGAGATTTAACCGGCATCCGGCTGACTCCACAGGGATTGATAAGGGTGAAGGGGGTCAGGTCAAGGTTAACGTTAAGGGAGAAGCCATGAAAGGTGTAGCCGTGTTTCACTGCAATTCCAACTGCACCGATCTTGGTCTCATCCCACCACACACCCGGATAGGCCTTTTTCTTGTTCCCCTTGACCCCGAAAGCAGACAGCAGGTCTATAAGCACGTCCTCGAGCCGATGCAGGTACTGGTTGGCATTCATACCAATATCGCCCAAGTAGAGAAGAGGAGAGACAATAATCTGACCGGGGCCGTGGTAGGTGATGTCTCCTCCACGATTCACCTCCATAACCTGGATTCCCCGTCGTTCCAGTTCGTCTTCGGAGGCGAGAATATTCGATCGGCTGCCGGTGCGGCCGATAGTGAAAACAGAAGGGTTTTCCTGCAGAATTACCGTGGCGGGGAATCCGTTACCCATCCGTGCCTTCAGGATACGTTCCTGGACCACAAAGGCCGGACCATAGGGTATTAATCCCAGGTCCAGCCAGTAGCCCTTCTGACCTCCTCTCTCCACCTGGAATACCTCGGAACTCTCATGTACCCTTTGGAATAGGCGGGTCCATCATTGCTGAGGGCACAGGACTCCGCCGCACTTCTGATAAAGGGCCTGAAGGTCGCCGTTGAGCTGAGCAAAGATATAGACCGGCGCGCAACCGGGGTATTCTGTCACGCTCTTGGCTAGCCTCCTTGCCTCTTCAACCTTCTCTTTACTCGGGAAGAGCTTCCAGCAATCCCCGGGTATGAACAGGTGCTTGCCTGTGACCCACTCCGGTTTGAATTCAGGTACTCCTCCAGCTACGATGTATATTTCACCGGCCTTGTCTATGAAATCTTTGGTGTCAACATTGTTGTTAAAATTGTCAAGGGCGCCCCGGATGTTGGCAAAGCATCCAGGACAAGTCTGCTGCACTATCACGTGAATCCCACGGATAAGGCCTGTCGGGTCGATCATGGGCCGTTTGAAAAATGTACGCACCTGGGCGATGGGTGTCCCAACCACCTCAATCTTGTCAACGTCTCTCTCACCCAATCCCTCTGTGGCAGCAATGCGAACCGCCGGGATTTCAACGGTCTCAAAGCCCATGACGTAGGAGGAAACAGCGTCTACAGCAACGGTTTGTGTGCCGGCGATAAACAGCCCCATCTCCAGTGGACTGCCGGCGTGCGGTCCCTGGCCTTCCATGGCAATAATCCCGTCCACAAAGGTCAGATCGGCCTCGCGAACACGGAGAAGATCAGCACATTTCTGTCCCAGGTCAAGGCGGTGTACATCCTGCTGCTCCCCGCTCGGATGTACGTTGGGGATAATCCCCTGCCAGTTCTTTACTCCAAGGGTAACTGTCCCTGCCAGGTGGGTTTTCATCTTGGGCAGGTTAATTATACGGTCCGCATCCAGAAAGGGTTTGAAGACCTTGGCCTTCCGGAATAACCTGGCCCCCTCTATCTCCACTTCCACCAGTTCTTCTTCGTCGAAGTAGATGACACGATCCACGCCCCCTCTTTCAGCGGCCTGCTGCATGCCTGAGGCTGCAAAGGCGGGCCTCGCCCTCCCTACCTGCTGTCCCAGCGATGGGTTGTCCCCTATCCAGACCTCTTTAGCCTTTGAATCCTCCTTAAAGTAGGCCACAAGGGCCTCAATAACCCTGGGATCGACCACGGAAAAGCTCTCGGGCGGGGCCTGAAAGGCAAGGTTGGGCTTGATCAGCACTGTCTCACCTTTATGAATAATATTATCAATACCTCCTGCCGCCAGATCAATGGTCTCGGCTATTTTCTCTTTCAACAGGGTGATATCTTCTTTGTAACGGACAAATTTTCCACCTAAGAATTCCGCATTTCCCCTGAGGTTACCGGTTCGTGTAATCGCTACCTTTGGTTTGGACATATCCCTCTCCTCTTGATGGTTATGATTCATGGAAAAACTGTATGGGGGCTATAATGGACCCCCTGAGAGTTTCAATGGCCCTGCGTTAAAGGGCCGTCTAAAGGTCATTATTCGGGGCCAACGGCGTTTCCCGTCTTTGCATCAAAAAGATGAGCCTTGGAGAAATCAAAAGACAGCCACATGGTCTCGCCCATATCGGCCCTGATGTCTGGACTCGTTGCAGCCTTAATGATCTTTTTCCCAAGCATGAAATCGATAATCATCACCTCACCGAGGGGCTCAGAGATAAAGACCTCTGCCGGGAAAGAGGGTAGATCGGGTTTCTCGTGATGGAGATCAAAATAGGAAGGTCTGATGCCCAGATGAAGGGCCCCGTGGGGGCATTGTTCCCTTATTGCGGCGGCTCTTTCTTCAGGCAGATCCATCTTAAAATCGTTGTTCTGGAAAAAAGCCGTATCGCCCTCCTCAACATAGTTTCCTTCTATGAAGTTGATCGGTGGATCACCCACAAATCCCGCCACGAATTCGTTGACAGGATGGTTGAAGATCTGATCGGGCGTGCCTAACTGTTGCAAGACCCCCAGGTTCATTACTGCGATCCGGTCGGCCATGGACATGGCCTCCAGTTGATCATGGGTCACGTAAATCATGGTCGTCTTCAGATCCTTCTGAAGGCGTTTCAATTCCCCCCGCATATGGGTCCTCAGCTTGGCATCGAGATGGGAAAGGGGCTCATCCATGAGAAAGAGCGCGGGGTTCCTCACTATTGCCCTTCCCATGGCTACCCTCTGTCTCTGACCGCCGCTTAACTGGCGAATGCCCCTGTCCAGAAGCTCCTCTATATCCAGAATTTTTGCCGCCTCCAAAACCTTCGCCTTTATCTCCTGGTTTGAGAACTTCCTGATTCTTAAGGGAAAGGCCATATTCTCAAAGACGGTTTTTCGCGGATACAGAGCGTATGTTTCGAAAACCATGGCAATATGTCTATCCTTGGGTGGAGTATTGGTAACATCCTTGCCACCGAGGAGTATCTGCCCGGAAGTAGGACGTTCCAGGCCACCTATCATTCGCAGGGACGTGGTCTTTCCACATCCTGAAGGGCCCAAGAAGCTGACCATCTCCTTGTCCTTAACGTGGAGGTTTAGATCAATGACCGCCCTGACTTTCCCGAAACTTTTACACAGATTCTTTATCTCTACTTCCGCCATTCCACTGCCTTTCCTATTTTGAATGTTTGCAACAACAATGTCTGAACACGAAGATACCTTTATAGACTTCCAGATAAAGATTTTGGACTGCGTTATCGGTCGGAATCGTCGACGACGTACTATGGGTACGACTTACTCCGATTCCTCCCTCTGGCCTTGCCAAAATCATTATCTGAAACCCTA
>DREN01000399.1 GCA_011051075.1 Deltaproteobacteria bacterium
CATTGTTGCAGACCATGGAGGCAACGGGCCTCAGGGAGCCGCCGTTATAAATGGAGACATGAACAGCAGCCCCGGGGAGAGGCCTTCCATCGCGATCCTGCACCTCCACGTTCAGGGTGGTTGTGGGTGCATAGGAAGAGGTGGTGTTAAGAAGCGTGTAGCCGGGGCCAGAGCGTACAGCACCGCCCCCTTTTGCCCTGTAGGTCCCGTAAACGGGTACCACGCTCAGGGCGAGGCCGTGGGCCAAGCCCGCAAACCATGCCCGATCCAGGGCGTCCTGGGGCATGCCCGTATCCAGGAAGTGCCATCTTCCATCCATCCAGACCTCAACCCAGGCGTGGTTTCCGTCTGCCTGGCGCCAGAAGGGAGTATAGCACTGCCTGGCCGGGATGCACACGCTTCTTAGAGCGGCAATGAAGAGGATGTTCTGCTCCTCGCACCGGCCCCATCCTCTCCTCAACAATGACAGGGGCCCCAGATCCCTGGCCGACGTGGGCCGATACTGGATTCGTTTGAGGCACCACCTGAGTATCTCCAGTGCCGCGGAACCTGTGCGGGTATACCTGGAGAAAAGCGGAGCAAGCTCTTCAAAGAATCTCCTCCGCCAGGGCTCAGGGGGTTCCTGACTTATCCTGTGGGGCAGGATGAAGTGGAGGAAGATCTCACGGGGTATCCGGCTTCCCCAGGGCATGATCCTTTTTGAAAGGAAGGCATATTCCAGATTCTCTCTGAGCTGGGAAGCGTTGAGAAATGCAGCATCGAAAAGGGGAAGGTTGGCGACTATGAACCAGGCGGCCTTTTGCCTCGCATCCCCCTCGGGATAGGTCAGGAGAAATTTCTCCAGTTCCCCCCTGTTGCAGGCGCACATGTCGAGCACCCTCCGAACATCCGGCGGGTAGGCTGTGGCACCGACGCATGACGCAGGCACGCCCCCGGCCCGGCAGGCAATAATGAAGACCATGAGGAGCAGGAGATGCATGCGCCGGGCCCGGTTCAGCCGAAACCGGGAGAAGAGCTGTTTCAACGTAACTATGGGCGGGCAATCCATCCTGCAGCGGGCATAATGGGCTCGTTCAGGGCCGGAAAAAGAAGGCGTCCTGGAGAAAATCAGGTTGCCAGATTCCTCCCGTTGAGATATCCAGTCCCTATGAATCTGAAAGAGATCTTCACCCAAATAAGGACCCCTCTCATCGCCCTTGCGGCCATGGCCTACTTTGTGCTCGTGGTGGTTTCCCATGAGAGCGTCTCTCTCCTCTACCTGGAGATCTTCAAGCGGTTCGGAAGGTCAACCATGGAGACCTCCATGCATCTGGGATCTACGGTAATGGGAGTGGCGGTCCTTGGGGCCTGTCTCTTTGTGCTCAACCGGAGAAAAAGGCTCAGCTTACAGATCCTTCTCCTGTGGGCAGGCATGGCCCTCTGCATAATTCTGGCCGACGTCTTCTTCGTAGTGACCAATATCGAAAGGATACACTATATTCAATACGCCCTCCTGTCAATTTTGATCCGAACCATCGTTTCGGACGACTACTTTGCCCTGTTTCTGACCGTACTGGCGGGCATCGCAGATGAGGCGGTTCAATACCTATGGGCACCTGAATACACCAGGTACCTGGATTTCAACGATTTTGTGTTTAACCTCTTAGGCGGCCTCCTGGGCATCCTGCTGTACCTGACCTTCTTTTCGGAAAACAGACCGGTCAGCAGGGGATTGGTCCGTACCAAGGTCGCCGTGTATGGCGCCGTGGGCCTGGTCCTCGCCCTGCTGTGCGCGGCCATGTGGGCGGGAAGAATTATCCCCTGTGATCCCCGGGACAAGGGGTTCCACGTTATAGATAAAAGGGAAGGGAGGACGGTCTTTGTACTTTCCTTTGTCAAACACCCTGATTTCTGGAGTGTGACAGACTATGGAACAAGGTACCACGTCCTTTCACCCGTGGAGGGGACCGCCCTCCTCGGGGTCCTCCTTTTGGGATGCCGTTTCCTGCTCAAGGAGAGACGGAGCAATGGGGGGGCCTCATGATCGATACGTACCCGCCCCTGACAGATATCTGAGTTCTTCTCTGCCTCTCTCCTCATTGACAAAAAAGAGGAGGATGCCGCCGATGATAAAGAATAGAGAGACCGAGGTAATGCTTATGCGGGAGGCGGTGTTGCTCCCGTAGCCCGCATGCTTAGCCAGGAGTCCCACCCCGCCTATGAGCACGGGACCTAAAACGGCGGCGAACTTCCCCACCATGTTGTAAAACCCGAAGTACTCGGCAGACCTGTCAGTGGGGATTATCTTTGCATAAAAGGACCGGCTCAGGGCCTGGATACCCCCCTGTACCATGCCTACCACGACTGCAAGTACGTAGAACTCCCTGCTGCTTGTCATGAACGCGGCCCATATGGAGACAAAGAGGTACACTGCGATGGCCAGAAAAATGGCCCTCCTGGCCCCCAATCGGCTGCCCAGGAAACCGAAAGCCATTGCCGATGGAAAACCCACGAACTGGGTGATCAGGAGGGCCACGATCAGGTCGTTGGACTTAAATCCTATGGAGATGCCGTAATCCACGGCCATGCGTATGACCGTATTCACTCCGTCGATATAGAGCCAGTAGGCAAGAAGGAAGAGAAAAATGGTCTTGAGGTGACGGATATCCTGAAAGGTCCCCTTCAACTGATTGAACCCGGCCCTGACCGCACCTGTTTGGGGTCTTTCATCTGCTACAGCAGGTTCCCTGACAAAGAGGATCAGGGGCAGGGAGAAGACGGCCCACCAGACTCCCACCGTGAGAAAGGCGAACCTTACCGCCTCTCCAGGGCCTGAAAACCCGAAAGTGGCCGGGCTCAGGGTCATCCATACGTTCAGGGCAAAGAGGATGCCTCCTCCCAGATAGCCCAGGGAAAAACCGAGGGCCGACACAGAGTCGAGCTTTTTTTCAGGACTTACCCCGGTGATCAGAGCGTCGTAGAAGATATTTCCCCCTGAAAATCCAACGGTGGCAAAGACGTAGAGGAGGACCGCCGTGGGCCAGTTACCCTTGGAGACCATGTAGAGGGCAAGGGTCATCACCATGCCCATGAATGCGAAGAAGAGGAGAAATTTCTTTTTTGAGCCTCCCCTGTCGGCAATGGCCCCTAATACGGGGGCGCAGAGGGCCACGACGATACCTGCGATCGAATTGGCCAGCCCTAACCGGGCAGTACTCAAGGTGGTATCGGCCCCCACGCTCCAGAACTGTTTGAAGAAGATGGGGAAAAACCCCGCCATAACGGTGGTGGCAAATGCCGAGTTGGCCCAGTCATACATGGCCCACCCGAAAACTGCCCTTTTGTCGTAGGTCTTCATGGCTTGCCGGTTACTCTGGATGGGGCCCGGACAGGGGTGCCTGTCAGGTCTTTTTAAATGGAAGGATCACGTAATCGAGCGGGGAGGCCTGTAACCCTAACCGAACCGGAAGAGGTGTTTCACGGCGCTCCAGCCCATCTTGCGGCGCAGGATGCCCAACTGATCCTGAAGGGGGAGTTCCTTGGGGCATACGTCCTCGCAGGCCAGAAGGCCCATGCAGCCGAAGATGCCCTCATCCGTACCGATGACCTCGAAGTACTCCCGCTCCTTCCTCTGGTCCCTCGGATCCAGCATGAAACGGGCAATACGGTTCAGGGCAACGGCCCCCACGAAATCCTCCCGCATATTGGCGGTGCCGCAGGACGCCACGCAGCACCCGCACTCCACGCAACGCTCCAATTCATATATCTCCTCGGCCAGGGCGTTGTCCATCCTCTCTTCATGGGCATCGGGGTCCAGGGTCTTGTCAGTATGGATCCAGGAGCCGACCTTTTCGTTCATGGCCCGAAACCAGGTGCCCGTATCCACGGACAGGTCCCCTATGAGCTTGAAAACCGGAAGGGGCATAAGGGTGATTTCGTCGGGAAGCTCCCTGGTCAGGGTCTTGCACGCCAGCCCTGGTCTCCCGTTTATAACCATTGCGCACGACCCGCAGATTCCCGCCCGGCAGCAGAAATCGAACTGCAGCGACGGGTCCTGTTCTTCCCTGATGCGTGTAAGGGCGATAAAGAGGGTCATGCTGTCGGTCTCTTCCAGGGAAAACGAGTCTGTGTGAGGGACTGATCGGCTGTCCAGAGGGTTGTAGCGGAAGATGTTGAATTTCAGATTTCTGCCCATTTATCTCTCCTGTCCTTCGGTCATGCCTCTTCTGAGGTTTCCTCATCAGCGCTGATGATCTTTGATTCTCCGTATCCCCTGGATCCCGGTGGAAGGGCTATAACCCTTGAAGCGGGTTCGTAGTTGAGGGTCGGCAGGCTGTCACCCTCCTTCCAGGTGGCCAGGGTCCGGTTCAACCAGTCGCGATCGTTACGGGCCTCAAAGTCTTCACGGGCGTGGCATCCCCGGCTCTCCGTCCGTTTAAGGGCCCCGTAGGCCACGCACAGGGCCAGTCGTACCATCCCCTGGATCTTGATGGCCAGTGTCAGCTCGGGGCTGGCCCCTATCCAGTTGGAGCGTATCCCCACCTTCTTGGCCCGTTCGTAGATCTCCTCAAGGTTGTCCACGGCCTTCTGGAGGTCGGTCCCGTTTCTGAAGATGCCCACCCTGTCCATAAGCTCGTCCTGCATGGCGTTTCGGATCCTGTACACATCCTCGTTTCCGTCCTTGCACGACACGAGCCGTTCAATCCGTTCCAGGTCCCTGACCATACAGTCCCTTATGACCGAGGTCTTGAAGCTCACCTCATAACCCTTCAGGAATTCCGCTATCTTTTCCCCCACGATCTTCCCCGCCACCACTGTCTCGGCCAGGGAGTTCCCCCCAAGGCGGTTAAACCCGTGGAGGTCCCAGCAGGCCGCCTCGCCTGCCGCAAAAAGCCCCTTAAGTCCATAGGCGGCTCCATCCTTGTCGGTCCTCACGCCTGCCATGGTGTAGTGCTGGGCAGGACGTACAGGGATGAGCTGGGTAATGGGGTCGATCCCTAAGAAGTTATTGCAGATCTCCTCCACTTCCCTGAGCTTGGTCTTTATGTGATGGGCCCCTAAATGCCGGATATCCAGCCACAGATGGTCCCCGTAATGGCCCTTTACTCCCAGGCCCCTCCGAATATGGTGAATCATCCACCTTGATACCACGTCCCTGGATGCAAGTTCAGCCTTTTCAGGCTCGTACTCGGGCATGAACCGGTCTTCATTCACGTCTAACAGGGTGCCTCCGTCACCCCGGCACCCTTCGGTCACCAGGATATGCGTGGGAACTATGCCGGTGGGATGAAACTGTACTGCCTCGGGATTTCCTATGGGCACGATACCCGTATCAAGGGCAATGATGGCGCCGGCCCCCTCGTTGATAACCGCGTTGGTGGTCTCACGGTATATGCGGCCGTAACCGCCCGTGGCAATAAGTGTGGCCTTGGCCAGATAGGCCCTGAGCTTCCCGGTTTTAAGGTCCCTTACCACCGCCCCCATACAGGTCTCGCCGTCGTGAATGAGGGATATAGCCTCCATCCGGTCGTGTACCTTCACGCCCAATTCCACCACCTTGTTGTCCATGGTGTAAAGGAGCGTATGCCCGGTCCCGTCAGAGGTATAGCAGGTCCTCCACTTGGCTGTTCCGCCAAATGACCTGGCAGTGATGAGCCCTTCTTTCTCTTTGGCCTCCACCTTTTCGTACTGCTTTCCCCCTTTGAAATAGGTGGACTTTCCCGGCACAACCCTGTTCCAGGGGATGCCCCAGAAGGCCATCTCTCGCACGGCCCTTGGAGCGGTCTCCACAAACAGCCTTGCCACCTCCTGGTCGCATCCCCAGTCAGAACCCTTGACCGTGTCTTCAAAGTGGACGTCAGGACTGTCACCCTCTCCCATGGCGCAGTTTCCCAGGGCCGCCTGCATCCCCCCCTGAGCGGCGGAGGAGTGGGAGCGCCTGGGAGGCACCAGACTAAGGCACAGGGCCTTGAACCCCTGGGAGGCCGCCTCAACGGCAACCCGCTCCCCGGCTAAACCGGCCCCTATGCACAAAAGGTCACTGAATTCAGTTTCCAACGATTTTGCTCCGTTTGGGTTGAATATGGATATTTGAAAATAGAAAATAGAAATTGGAAATTCGATGTAAGAGGGTCCATTCTTTAACGGCCATTAGATCGAAAGTGTCATGAAACGGATGATGGTGATCAGGCCGATAAGTATGAATATGCCCGTAAGGATATTTTCAAACCTCTTGAGTCCCTTCCGGTTGCTCCGCTTTATAAAGCCCCATTTCACTCCTATGCGGTAAAACCCTATCCCCACGTGAAGCTCCACCATGGGGAGAAGGATAAGGTAGAACACCAGCCAGAACCCTCCCTGTATCCTTGCAGCGCTCTTGGCCGCGGTGATGGGAAGGTCGGTAAGCACGGTCCACATATGAATCGATCCCATGATCAGGATAATCATGGCCGTAAATGCCTGTACCAGCCAGAGCCATGTGTCAAGATGGTGGAGTGCCCGGGTGTGCTTCCAGATGGTGGACTGCTGTTCGGTCCGGAAAGGGACCTTGCGGGCGGCCAGGATAAAATGGAGAAGAAAGGTGGCGCCGATGAGCGGCCCCCCCACCTGTGCCATGTAGGTGTCCTCAAAGAAACGGGCAAGGGTGTTCATGGCGCCCGCCCCAAGGTTTACACTGGCCACAAGGACCATGTGACTCCACATAAAAAGGATAAGACCTGCACCTGTGAGCATCTGAAGCCAGTCAAGGATCGCTGAACTGACACCTGAGGAACGGTCGTATATGGTGGTATCGATAGCCATTCTTTAACCCCCGGTCAAATTTACACTTATCAGCGCTGAAAATTTTCGAGCTGTGCGATTAGACTTAGTCCGTGGGGGCCTCTTTTCCAAAGGACGCAACAAAATATTCCATCACGACATGGAACGCCCCCTTGGTTGGATTACAGCTTCGGAGCAGGCAGAGACCCGTACATGCTCCAACCGAGACTCTCTCCCGGGGCTTTCCCGTAGCTTATTTCAAGCGCATGCTGCCGTCCCTATAAAATGAGATAGGGTTTTGCGTCCTTTGGAAAAGAGGCCCCCACGGACGGGATAGATC
>DREN01000364.1 GCA_011051075.1 Deltaproteobacteria bacterium
ATGAAGCCTGTACGCGCGAGCAGGGTCTCTTCTTCACCGGTTCCAGGGACCGCCATGCCCCCTATCTTACCCCCCTCAACCAGTACCAGCCTGTGGGCAGTGGCCCGGGCGAATTCAAGATCGTGGGTAACCACCACCATGGTAATCCCCTTTTCTCGCAGGGACACAAGGATCCTGGCCACGGTTTCCAGAAAACGGCCGTCCTGACCAACGGTTGGCTCATCAAGGATAAGTACCCTGGGCCGCATGATCAGCACCGAGGCAATGGCTACGCGCTTCTTCTGTCCCTCGCTCAGGCGGTATGGGGAGAGGTGGAGGAGATCGTCAAGGTCAAAAAGAGAGATGAGCTCTTCCACCCATCTGTGATCTTCCGGGCCAGGGGATGGAAGGCCGGCCATGAGTTCGTCTTTGACCCTGCTCTTGAAGAACTGATCGTTGGCGTTCTGAAACGATATCCCTACCCTGGCGGCCATCTCAGGAGGGGCCATGCCCCGAATATCCCTTCCCCTGTACTCCACCACGCCCCCATGGGGCCGCAGCAGACCGTTCAGATGCCTGATCAGTGTGGTCTTTCCGGCACCGTTTTTCCCCACCATTGCAAGGATCTCGCCCTCCTTTATCTCCAACCGTACGTCCTGTAGAACAGGTTCTTTTTCCATCCAGCGGCAGAGGTCTCGGGCCTGGAGGATGGTTCGGTCAGGGCCGCGTGAGGGCGTGCTCATAGGGGGGTAATGGGGGATGAGCTGCTGTTTTTCAAGGGAGTCCCGGGCCCCTTGGGGGCCACCGTCAAAGAGGATCTTTCCCCCACCCATGACCACGCAGCGGTTCGCATCGTCGAGGACCGGGGTGAGCCGCTGCTCAATGACCACCAGGGTTTTTCCCCTCTGGTGAAGAAGGTTCAGGACCTCGCGGATCTTTCTGGCGCCTTCCCAGTCAAGGTGTGCCAGGGGTTCGTCAAGGACCAGGACGGGGGGGTTAAGGCAGAGGACCGAGGCAATGGCAACCAGTCGTTTTTCTCCACCGGAAAGGGTCATGGGAGACCGGCCCAGGAGGTGCTCAAGGGTGAGGTCACGGGCCGTCTCCTGTATCCTCCTTTCGATTTCCCGGGGGTCAAGCCCCAGGCTCTCCAGACCAAAGGCGATCTCGTTTTCAACGGTACTGTTGAAGAGCTGGGCTTCCGCGTTCTGGAAGACCATGCCCACCGTGGAAAGGAGGTCTGCCACGGTGAGGCCCCGTGTGTCCTGCCCGTTGATCCACACCCTCCCCTCAAGGGTCCCTTCGAAGAAATGGGGGATAAGCCCGTTTAAGAGGGCCCCCAGGGTGGATTTTCCAGAACCGCTTCTGCCGCAAAGGAGGAGGTAGTCTCCCTCTCCTATGGAGAGATCAATACTGTTCAGGACCCATGGGGAGGCGGAACCGGGATAGCGGTAACGGACACTTGAAAGCCTGATCACGGTTCCCAGATTCCTGCCCTCCGGAGGACGTGGAGCGCTGCAATGGCGATGGCGGTACCGCCCACGGTGCTGATGCTGAAGGCCACGATCAGGGTTGCCAGGGCAATTGTCTTTCCCATGAAGACCGGGGCAACAATCCACCCGCTTGCCAGGGCCCCGAGCAGGCCCGTGCCGATAACCTCACCTGCGCCCGCCACATAGATATTCCTGGACCATTTGTATGCCAGACCCGCCAAAAAGGCCCCGATCATGCCGCCGGGAAAGGCCAGCAGGGTTCCCAGCCCAAGTATATTACGGATAATTCCGGAGACGGCCGCAATCACCACCGCGTAAAGGGGGCCCAGCATTACGCCTGCCAGCACGTTGACCATGTGCTGGGCAGGAAAACACTTGGCAATACCCACGGGTATGAATATGGGGGAAAAGGCCACGGCAATGGCCGCCAGGATGACCGCCAGTGCAACTCTCTTTGTCTTCATGCTTTTTCTCCTTTACCGTTATCCTTGAACCATGAAGATCGGACAAACAGGGACATGAGCGCCAGGTAGATCAGCGCCGCGGTTATGAGGCTCGGGATGGATGATCCCCAGGTGGAGTGTTTCTGGAGCAGGTGGTACAGCCCGAACCCTGCGGCCCAGGCCACAAAGGCCCAGGGGTTAAAGCCCTTGAGGTACCAGTAGGCATCCGGGCTGGGAGGGCCGGATTCAAAGTAGCGCTGTTTTCGGAGGACAAAATAGTCGGCGAGCACCACCCCGAACAGGGGACAGAACACCGATCCCACCAGGAGTAAGAATCCCTCGTAGGCGGTGGCGGGAAAGAGGAGGGCCAGGACCGTGCCTAAGACGCCGCATGCAAGACTTCCACGTCTCTCCCCTATGTGGGGCCAGATATTCAGGGCCGAGACAGCGGTGGAATAGATGTCGAGAAAGGTGGTGGTAAAGGTGGAGAATAAAACGATGATGATGGCCGGGAGCACAAGACCCAGATCCACCATCAACTGGAGCACCATGCTGTCCGGGGTGGCGGATCTTGTGGCAAGGGCCGCACCTAATCCGATCAGGTACATCCAGGAACTAACCACAAAATAGCCGGCCCAGGTGCCCCAGAAGGCCGAACCGGTTCCTTTGCCGTACCTTGAGTAGTCGCACACCAGGGGGAGCCAGGAGATGGGCATGGCAATGACCAGGTCAAGACCTAACATGAAGGGCATGGATCCATCTGAGGAGAGGGTCAAAAGCCGGCCCACCCCGTAACTGTGCAGCACCGCGTAGGTCATGACGCAGCACAGGGCCAGAAGGGCGGTGACCGCGACCCTGTGAAGCCATTTCCAGTATCGGTGTCCCACCAGGGCCCACAGGGTTGTGGCCATGCCCGCAACGAGGACCCAGCCGCGAAACCCGAGGCCTGGAAAGGGCCACACCGCCTGGGCCGCCTGACCTCCGATCCAGAGCATTACGCCGGTCCATCCTATGAGCTGAACAAGGTTGAGTATTGTGGGAAAGTAGGATCCCCTCACCCCAAAGGAAGGCCTGACCGCCACCATGGTGGGGATGCCGGTCCTGCTCCCGATGATACCGCCCAGGGCCAGGGGTGTGTTTCCTATTAGGTGCCCGAGGATGATCACCACGAAACCTGACAGAAAGCCCAATGGCACCAGGAGTCCACCGGCCCAGATCTCCGCCAGCGACACGGCCGCGCCAGACCAGAGCAGGAAAAAGTCCATACCGTTGAGGTTTCGCTCCTTCCTTGAAATCGGTTCGATCCCTTTTTCTGTTTCCATGGAAACCCTCCCTTCAGATTGCCCTTTTGGGGTATGGTGTCCTCACGATGGAATGGATCTGGACGGCAGGGAAGGCGTGAAGAGATGGCGCTGTTGGGGCGTGGATAAGGCCCTGCACCAAAAAGGCCGCTTTCTTCACAAAAAAGCGGCCCATGATGGACTTCCAACAGGAACAGTGGAGACTATCTCCACGATTTCACCGCTTCCCTCCGCTGGCATTACCCAGTTCAGGTTCCAAGGGTCGCCGGATTTCCGGCTCTCAGAAAAACTACCTCCCCCAGCGATCAGGGCTGAAGAATCGCCTATGGGGGGAGAAATGTCAAGAATTTTTTCGACCTGTGCCGCGGCTGACCGGTGAAATCCCAGGCGATCCAGGGCAGGACCGGCTGTCCTTGGAAAAATCTTGATTTTATTGGTTGAGTATGAGTATCCTTGAGACGGGTGCGGCTGGGATATACGGGATCAGTACGGAGGAAAAGAGATGGGTACGGACAACGTTGTTTTTCTGGAAGTCATAGAGTGGTTTGACGAGACCGGCAAAGAACTGATCCACAGGATACCTGAAAAGGGATCCGGAGAGATCAAGTGGGGGGCCCAGTTCATCATCCGGGAAAGTCAGGCCGGGGTGCTCTTCTACAAGGGCAAGGCCTGCGACGTGTTCGGCCCTGGCCGTCATACCCTTCAGACGGGCAACATTCCGATCCTCACCAAGATTTTGGCCATTCCCTGGGCAATGACCAGTCCCCTGCGGGCAGAGGCATATATCATAAACATGAAGGTCTTTCCCAACCTGAAATGGGGTACAAGGGAACCGGTGGCCTTCAAGGACTCGGAATTAGGGCTCATCAGGATTAGGGCCTACGGTGTGTTCAACATACAGGTGGTTCAACCGATCCTGTTTATCAATACCCTGGTGGGCACCATGGGGACCTTTGACACGGGAGAAATTGAGGACTACCTGAAGAGGGTCATAGTCTCCCGCTTTAACGACCATCTGGGGGAGCACTTGGACAGCATCCTCAACCTCCCCGGGACCTATGAGGACCTCTCTGCCGGTCTGCAGAAGAAGCTGGCAGACGATCTGGGCCATTTCGGCCTGGCCCTGACCAACCTTTACATAACCTCCATTACGCCTCCCCCGGAGGTCCAGGAGGCCATTGACGACAGGGGCAGGCTGAACGTGATCCAGGACCTGGACCGACTGGTCAAGCTCAAGGCCGCCATGGCCATGGAGAAGGCCGCGGAGAACCAGGGCGAGGCGGGCGCCGGCATGGGCATGGGTATGGGATTCATGATGCCCGCCATGTTCGCCGATGCCTTCAGGCCCCGGACCGGACCCAGTGAGGGGGCTCCTTCTCAGGACATCCGCTGCCCTGACTGCGGCCTGCCCGTTTCAAGGGAGGCCAAGTTCTGCCCGCACTGCGGGCATCAGCAGGTCGTCTTTGACCAGTGCGTAAACTGCGGCAAGAATCTCCCTCCCCACGCCAGGTTCTGCCCCAGGTGCGGCCACCTGGCAGATGAAAAGCCGGCCGTCAGGACCTGTCCACACTGCAACGCAGAGAACCTGCCGGGGTCTTCATTCTGCAATCAATGCGGGGAAAGGCTTTAGGATTGATGATTGATGATTGTCGATTGGGGCTGGAGGCAGGATGGAGGGGAGTGGAAATCCTGCTTTGGCGGGGATGCATGATGACTCTGTCTGTCCTTCACCCCCTTGGTTCCCGGACACTGGATAATTGAAGGTCGCGTTAGATGATCTGAGCTGGTCTGCGTAATCAGCGGCTGGCACTTTCCTGGTTGCAACAGGTGGATTATGGGTCTTACCGTAGTGCAGGAATGCCCCCAGTGCGGGGCACCCATAGAACTGGACGAGACCCACCGTCTTCTCAGGTGCCCCTACTGCGATGTTAACAGCTTTCTCTTTGCAGACCGGTACTTCCGCTTTGTACTCCCTCCCAAGACTCCCCGGAAGGATCTGATCTACCTCCCCTATCTCCGTTTCAGGGGAAGCGTGTTTTCCTGTCACCGGGACGGGGTACGCCACCGGATAATGGATATCACCCATCTGAGCGTGCCCTTCAAGCGGGTTCCCGTCTCCCTGGGCCTGAGACCCCAGGCCATGAAGATGCGGTTTGTGAAGGCCGACACAGAAGGTACCTTTCTCAAGTGCCTGTTAAAGACCGAGGACCTCCTGGCGCGGGCTGAGAAACATGCGGGTTCCATGGATTCAGTACAGGCCTTTCACAGGGCCTATATTGGAGACACCACGAGCCTCATCTATCTCCCCATGTACGTTGAAGGTGAAGTCCTTTTTGACGCGATTACTGCGAGGCCCATGGCAGGCCTGCCCAGAGACAGGGATATCTTCTCTTCCATCGGTGAGAGGAACCCTGGTGGGGGGCTCACCTTCCTGGCCACCATCTGTCCCGGGTGTGGGTGGAACCTGGAGGGCGAACAGGACAGCGTGGTCCTGACCTGCAGCAACTGTGAGACCGCCTGGGAGGCCAAGGGGAGGGGTTTTGTCAAGGTGGAGGTCCGCATGGGGACCGGAGGCCGGCCGGACAGTGACTATCTTCCCTTTTGGAGTATGACGGTGGAGGGAAGGGGGGTAACTATCCGTTCCTACGCCGATTTCATGCGTATCACTAACCAGCCCAGGGTGATCCGCAGCCATTGGGAGAACCGGGATATGATCTTCTTCAGCCCGGCCTTCAAGATCCGGCCGAAACTCTTCCTCTTTCTGTCCCAGCGGCTGACCCTGGGCCAGCCCCAGGTTGATGACAGGGGGAAACTGCCCGCCAAAGGACTCTATCCGGCAACCCTTCCCCTCAGCGAGGCTGTACAGGGGATAAAGGTCACCCTTGCGGGCTGCGTGATCACCAGAAAGAAGATCATGCCTCTCCTCCCCCGTATGGGGTTTGCCGTGAGGAAGGCCTCCCTTGTTTACCTCCCCTTTCACGAGACAGCCCATGAGATGATTAACTCAGAGACCGGTGTGGGCATCAACAAGAAGGCCCTGGAATTCGGCCGGTATCTGTGATGGTGAGGGTTTACTGGCTCGGGATCTAACGTCTGGTGCTTTCCGGATCCAGCCCGGGCGGGGACTAAAGGCTGTGATCGTATAAAAAGCCATCAGATGTGCATTTGAGCTTAGGGTTCCAATGGTGGATTTGTCAAAAAGACTTGACATGACACTTGCCGCGGTGAGTTGTGCAGAAAAAAAAGGGAGAAGATAGCGAAAAAAGGAAGGTTATCATCTGGACGGTTGCGTTATTTTAGTATTTAAGGACGTCCCCTTGCTTCATATTCCTGTCTGCAATAACCGAACATTGAGATCTGTTAGGTGGTTGGGATTTGATGTAAAACTGGTAGGTGGATAGCGAAAGGGTAAGATCAAATGACATTGACCAAATTAATGATTGTACAGGCCGTTGCGGAATCCAATGGGCTCACCAAGCAGAAAGCCTCTGATACAGTTGAGACAATAATCGACCTTATCAAATCGCGCCTTGAATCAGGTGAAGATGTGCTGATCTCCGGCTTTGGTAAATTCTGTGTGAATGAAAAGAATAAGCGAAGGGGCAGGAACCCTGCCACCGGTGAAGACATGATGCTCAAAGCCAGGAAGATCGTCACTTTCAAATGTTCCGGGAAGCTGAGGGAGAAGGTTAATGGAGGGAAATATGAACGATAATAAAAACTTTAAAGTCTACATCGGAAATTTGATACCTGGGCCAGGATATCCCACTGTGGTCGTTGCGGCAGACAATTCTCTTAAACCAATGGTATATGGTGAATGGCATCTTTTTTTAGACGGCGATATCACCTATTA
>DREN01000340.1 GCA_011051075.1 Deltaproteobacteria bacterium
CCCTTTGTCCACCTCTATCTCGCCACCATGGGCGCCTATCACCTGGGAGGCAAAAGCAAGGCCCAGCCCCGTCCCCTTTGCCTTTGTGGTGAAAAAGGGCTCAAAGATCCTTTCCCTGTCATCATCTGGTATGCCTTCGCCATCATCTTCCACTTCCATGGTCCAGAAGGCCCCGTTTTCCCGGGCCCTTATCCAGATATTGCCTCTTCCTTCGGTTGCCTCACAGGAATTCTTCAGGATATTCCACAGGGCACCGGTAAGGAGTTCCGGGTCCGCATTTGCCTCGCACCTGGCCTCTGGAATCTCCTGGTGGACCTGCAGGTTCCCGCCCAGGTCCAGAAATTCGGCTCGAGTGGCCACCTCCCTCGCCAGTTCGTTGAAGTCCAGTGCCCTTATTTTCACCTCCGAGGGGCGGGCAAAAATGAGGAAGTCCTCTATGAGTTTGTTAAGCCTGTGGATCTCGTCTTCAATGTAAAGGACCATAGCGTCATCTGGGGGTATCTGGCGGTCCGTTTTGAGGATCTCCAGGGAACTCTTGATGATGCTAAGGGGGTTTTTCACCTCGTGCGCCACCATGAGGGAGAATTTACCCACTTCAGCCAATGCCTTCTGCCGGATCACCTCTTGGTTCGCCCTGGCAAGTGCCTCCCTTTTCTCTGCAAGGGAATCCAGCATGGCATTAAAGGCAATGGCCAGTTCCCTTGTCTCGGGCACCGAGCCTGGTCTGGCCCGCAGGCCCAAATCGCCCTGCCCTACCTTCCGCGCCGTAGCCGCCAGCGCTGTAACCTCTGTGACAAGGGGCCTGGACATAAAGTAAAAGAGCACCGCAGAGAGCACTATAACCACCAGGGAAGACAGTGCATACTGGTAGGTTATGGTCTTCATAAGCTGGTCGATTCCCCTGGTACTGTACAGGAGCCTGACAGAGCCTATATCCTTGGGTTGGCGGTAGGTCAGATCCTGGGTTGTTCCGAAAAGTAATCCCGCATTGCTCCTTCGCAACAGGACGGGCCTTTCCACCGCACGGTCCCATTCAGGGTCTTCTTCTCCCACCTCCACCAGTTTGTCTCCCTTGCTGTCCAGGATCACCACCTTCATAACATCTTTTTCCCTCAGGAGGTTCCGGGCCAGCTTTTTCAGACCATCCGTATCACGGATGAGCACACCCAGCTCCGAGTTGAGGGCAAGGTACTTTGCGAGAAAGGCCATCCTATCCTCGAATCGCCTGGTCATGAACCGCTCGGTGGTGTAAAGGCCCAGGAACACCATTACCACCATGGAGGCAGTAATGAGCACAAGGGCCACCAAGAACAGCCTGGTGTGTATGCCCAGATTTTTCATGGCATGACCTTCAGGTTCAGCATCCCCCGGTTATTTATCTTCAGGCCCAGTATCTGCAGAGCCCTTGAATTAACCCACACCTCGAAGAAGGGGGGCAGGCTCTTGCAGGGCCTGCCAGCCATCACCTCCAGGCACAGCAGGGCCATCTGCTCGCCCATCCTCCCATAATCCAGAACAAAGCTCATGACCGCACCGCTGTGAAAAAAAAACCTGTTATACCCTATGATAGGAGTCTTGTTGGCCAACCCCTCCTTTATGATGTATCGCACCACTGGCTCTGATATCACCGTAAAATCCGGGATCAACCACACGGCATCTATTCGGGTCCAGGAGGAACCCAGTACCCGTCTGATCTCCCTTTGAGAAGAAACGGCAACGGGGACGATGAGGGTCCCTTGCGCCGCAGCCTCCTGGCTCGCCACTCGTACAAAGTCCTGATTGTACTTGGGGTCATATAAAATGCCGATCCGCCTAAATTCAGGGAAAATACCCTCGATGGTTCTGACCTGCTCCTTGATGGGTATGTTCATTGGCACACCGCAGCCATCACCTATAATCTCTTCAGGATTTAGCACCATACCGTAGATCCGCTTGATGTCACTGTGTACTTTGCCGGACCACAGGAACCGGGTGGCCTGAGGGCCGATACTCACCCATATCTGATATTTTCTTGATGAAAAGGCGGCCTTGAGATCCCGCGTGGGGCCTTTCCCGTCTCCCTCCATCTCAAACACCATCACCTGCACCTTTTTCTTATTTAGGACTTCTTTAAGCGATGACAGGGCCTCCTGGTATGGCCTTATGGGCTCTGACACAATGACAGCCACCTCGGGCAATTCCGTCTCCCCGGCCCAGGCCTGCCCCGGTACACAGGAACTCATCCAGAGTGCCACCAAAACTACCGGGATGGCACCCCGAGCTATCAGCCATTTCATTGAGTCAATCAGATTTTTCAAACCATGGAGTGAGTGCTGTAATTATTTGATCATAAGCTTCATGACATTGCTTACTTTCGTCTTAAACTCTTCGGTTATGGCATCCACTTCATCTAGGGTTGTAATGACATGAGGGGTTATTAAAAGAATCAGTTCGGATTTAGAAAATGAGGCGGTTTTCTTACCAAACAAAAAGCCCAAAATGGGAATCTTGACCAGCCAGGGCACACCCGATGTTCCGCCGCCCTTATTCTGTTTCATGAGTCCACCAATAACGACTGTTTGCCCATGTTTGACGGTTAAGGTGGTATCCACGCTTCTTTTGAAAAATGATGGATAGCTATGGCCCCCTACCGACACGTTCTGACTCTGGTCACTCACCTCCTGTTTGATGGCCATGGTGACCAAACCCCGGTCATTAATATGGGGAGTTACTGACAAAATGAGCCCGGTATTGCGGTACTGTATGTTTGTCTGTATGACCGGTTCGGTACCCGAGGTGTATTGATATTCGGAGCTTGCCACAGGCACCTCGGTGGAGATATTGATTACCGCCTCCTTGTTGTCAGAGGCCAATATAGAGGGTGATGACAATATGTTAAGCTTGTTTTCCGTAGCAAGCGCAGAGAGCACGGCCGACCATCTGTCGGCCTCCCCTATGGTGTACTGGAGGCCAGAGCTTCCCATGGTTGCATTCAGCAGGGTTGTATGGGGGGAGCCAGGTGCTTTCTTGAAGCTCCATTCAAGTCCAAGCTCGCTAGTGGCATCCAGGGATATTTCCGCAATGGTCAGCTCGATCAATACCTGCCTTGGCAAGACATCAATCTTATCCAGTATGGATTTTATTGTCCTATAATCACTGGGCAGTGCCTCAATGATAAGAGCATTGCGTACCTCGTCGGCAACAATCCGGATCTCCCCTTTTAGGGTGCCAGAGGCAACCCCCTGGATTACTTCTTGGCTGGTGGCGGGCGACGCTCCTGGGGCCTGTTTCTCACCCTTTTCCTCTGACGACGCCTTCTTTTCAAGGGGATTGCCCATGAGCCTGGGCTTTTCAGCCCCTTCCTTCCCCATCTTTTTTTTCTTCGCAGCGGAGGAGGACTCGGAGAAGACCTGATTGAGGATCTGGGCCAATTGCTTGGCCTCCCCGTTCTTCACGTAATACACGTAGATTTTGGGCTCTGCTATCTCACTAGGAATATCCAGTCGCTTCACAATACGATCCACATCCTGGAATACTCGTTGAGTCGAACTCATAACGATTAACATATTCAACCGTTCGATCCCAACAATCTTCAGGGTCGCCTTGGCCTTCTTGGCCACAGGGGAGAGAACACTTTCAAGGGTCTTGGCCACCTCCTTGGCCTCGGAATATGTCAATTGGTAGAATCGATAATGGAATCTGTCAAAAAGATCCAGGTCAAAGGCATCTACCAATTCCAGTATCTTGAGGATATTGCCGCCCCTATCCACCACTAACAACATATTCGGCTGGTCGTTTGGCAGGATAAGGCCATTGGCTGACACAAAGGGTTTCAAGAGTTTTACCATCTCTCTTGCAGCCACATGTTTAAGGGGGATAACCTGGATCACAACCTTTTCGGCAGGCGGGATACCCTGTCTCTGTTCCAGGTCAAGTACCGAGGGAATGGGCAGCCCCGAGGCACCTTTAAGAGGGGTAATGCGATAAAGGCCTCTTTCCTGCACAATGGTGAGGCCGTTTACCTCTAGAATCCTGTGAAAGACCGGCCAGAGCTCGTTCTGTGATAGCTTTCCCGCGGTATGGATTGTAACCTTTCCTCGCACTGTTGGGTCCACTATGTAGTTTATCTTGAGCAGATCAGCCAAGACCCTTATTACCTCATAGATATCCGCATCATCAAAGTTGAGAACCACTCCAGCGGACTTATCCTCAGAGGGCCTTGGCTGCTTGGAGCTTATAGTAGCTACCCTGGGCTTGGCAGTAACTTTTCCCTTCGTCAAGCCCTTTTGTTCCTTTACCTTTTGGGTCTCCCCTGTCTGTGTAACGAGTGTCGCCTGAGTAGGCACAGGTAGTTGTACATCAGCCACGCCCCTCGGTGCTTGCACCAAATGCCTCATGTAGCCAAAGGGCGTTTTCACCAGTCGATAGGTACGACCGTTTTGTACGATGATCTTTTCCTGCCCCGTATCAGACCCCTTGATGGATGGCCCCTTTGCCTCAGTCGTCACATTTCCACTGGGTGCTGTCTTGCTTGTAGGGCCTCCACCTCCTGTTGCACAGCCGGCCAAAAAGACCGCTACCATCGCAAGTACAACGATCCTCACATCCTTGATGAATCCTGTTCCCATCTCTGGCCTCATTTTCTTCTTTTAATATTTCCAAAGGGGGTTTTAATTATTTCATAAGCCCCCTTCTTCAACGTTCTCTTTTTCGGCTTCACTATGGTTCGTGGTGCCGGGATGGTTTTCTTTTTCTTTGTTGTTCTTGGGGCAAGGGAGGCCCGGGTTGATTTCCTCGGTCTTGGCGGGGTACGTCTCTTCTTGCCAGCATATAAACTCACCTCGTATCGCTTGCCCCCCTTTTCCAGAAAGACCTTCTCAGACTGAATATCTGCCAGCTTATAATCCCCCAGGGTATCGCCCACACTCACCCACACAAACTGCCTTTTATCCTTTGACCTGTCCGGATTTGTAAGAAGGGCCTTACGATAGTTTCCTGTCACCACGACCCCGTATAACAGTATCTTGGCCGGCAGTTTTTCCTCCTTGTCCGGTTCCTTGACCTTTTCACCTTCAGGCCCTGGCTCGGGGCCCTTCCTTTCGGGGGAAAAGAGGTTCTTATCCACCACCACCTGATAGGAAGACTCCGGCCGAACCCTGCTGTGCTGCACCACCCGCCTGGCCTTTGGTTTCACCCTCTTCTTGGGCGAGACCCTGGTGGCCTTAACCACGGGCCTGGTCGGCTCAGACCACACCCTGTAGATTTTGGTCCCGAAAAATGCCACCAGGCATGCAAGCACCAAATTAATTATCCATTTGCTCCAAAACATGTCTTCAATCCTTGATGACAAGCCCCATGACTAGCCCTTTTTCATGATCCCTTCCACCGTGAGAGTAGAGGAGATCTTCTTGCCCTTCTTTCTACTGTAGGCCATTATCCTTAATCGTGTCACCTTGAGGTACTTTGAAGATCTCTGAATCTCGTAGAGCACTTCTTTGAGCTCTGCTATGTCTGAGTGCATGCGAAATTCAACGGGTATCTTGATATATGGTGCACCCTTGATGGGCTGTGGCTTCAGCACCCGGATACTCTTTATCTCCACCTCGTTCCTGTCGGTTATTTCCTTGAGCACGTTTTGTACATGGACGGCCGCCAGGGCACTTGTCTTGCCCGGCAATAGGCCGGCCTCGAGCCGGCTCATTTCTCGCTTGAGCCTTGAATATTCCTTTTCCAGGCCTTTACCCTCCTGGACGAGCTGCATGTACTTTTCGAGCTTCTTGACCTTCAACTCCACCTCTTCCCGGGGGACCTCAAGTGATTGAACCCATGGGATCAGGCGATAGGCCAACACCAGACCCAACAGGATGACTCCTCCCATCAATATGTATCTTCGTATATTTCTATTCATAAAAAGGGTCCGTGCTCTCTTTATCCTATCCTTTCCCCTTTAACCTATTTCCAGCCCGATTCTAAACCGCTCTTTTCCGTCCCTGGTCTTGGAAACGGGCGACAGGAATGCCACATCATGGAACAGCCGGGAATTCTCAAGGATGGGGATCAACTCTGTGGCCACGTCGGCATAGCCATTTATTATTACCCTTTGCCCCGAAATGCTCACCTCGGTCAACCACGCATCCTGGGGTATCCTCTCCGTTAATTCCTTCAATATATCCAGGGGTGTAACGGGGCTCTGGACTACTTGCTGAAAGACCTTTATCTGTCGGGACAGGTCCTCGCATCGCTTCTTGTTCATATGCACCCTTTTGACCTGCTCTTCCAGTCGAGACAGTTGCCTATCCAGGTCCCTTGCCCTCTTCCTCTGCTGCGCGATCCCGCTTCCCCACCAGCCCAGGAGCGAGATCACCAGCAAGAGCGACAAGGCGATCATGACATATTGCGAAACCCTGCTGGGTTTCCTCCTCAGCTCTGGAGGCATAAGGTTTATGCTCACCGGTATCTTCAAAAATGGGCGAATGGCCAGGCCATAGGCAAGGATAAGGCCGTGGGAGTCCAAGGCACCGGGTACGCCTTCCAGCCCACTTGCACTAAGGCCTTTAGACCGAAGGGCCTTCATTAACTCATCTGTCATGCCTGGGCCAAGGACAATAAGCTCCGGCCTCGACTGACCAAGCCCAATAGAATTTGCAATACGCTCCAGATGTGTATTTATGGAATTTGCCAATTGCCCTGAATCATTCGGCTTCTCTATCTCGGTCCCATACAGGAGGTAGCCCTTTTTCGTGAATGCGATCTCGGCCCAGGAATCCCCTATGAAAACAAATGCACGGGCATCGGTCTCAGGCTGGGGGGCCAGGGAAAACATGGCGTTTGTAAGTGCCGTGGCCCCTATCTCCACACCGTCAACCCTTCGGCCAAGCTCCTCTGCCGCCTCCACGATGCGCAGGACGTTTTCTTTCCTTGTAACCACCAGAAGAAGGTCCAGTGTGCCTTCGTTCTTGTTCTCGCACAGAAGCTGATAATCAAAGAAGACGTTCTCCGCATTGAGTGGAACGTAGTTTTCCATCTCATATCCTAGGGCAGCCCTGATATTCTCCTTC
>DREN01000210.1 GCA_011051075.1 Deltaproteobacteria bacterium
GAAGATTACATCGATATTCCCACCCTCTATCAGTTCAAGTTTCTGCCGGGTCAGGGTAATCAAGGGGGGGCCGTTTCCGGGTTTCATGACCTTTATGGGATGGGGATCAAAGGTCATCACCGCCGATTGACCGTTAATGGTCCTGGCGCGCTCTTTTACCATATTGAAGAGGGCCTGGTGGCCCCTGTGGACCCCGTCAAAATTCCCGATGGTCAAGACAGGATTTCGAAGGGGGGATTTGACCTGTTTGAGATCAGAAATAACAGCCATTTAATACACCTGAGTGCCCCTTTGTCCCTGGGCACAGAATTTGTATGCGAAACGGAAAAGAATTGCTGCAAAGAGAGCCTGGCAGGGCCGGGACAAAAAGATAAAGCCCCCAGCCCTTGGCATGGGTTCTCTCAAATCCAAAAAAGTCTCCTCCACCTCTTTTTTTCAGAGGCTCTCAAAATACCTTGACAAAGAAAACGCTATATTATAAGTTTTTTTCTGAGAATAGCAACTTCATTTTCATGCCGAAGTGGCGGAACTGGTAGACGCGCTAGGTTCAGGGTCTAGTGGGCGAACGCCTGTGCGAGTTCGAGTCTCGCCTTCGGCACCATTATGGATAAAGCAAAAAGGCGCACCGTCTGGAGTGCGCCTTTTTGCTTTATCCGGCACCAAAAGGTAGATTCGGCAAACAGGGGAAACGGGGCAGTTGCCCTTTCTCATTCAGGGAGACCGGGGCCGTCGTACAGAGAGGCAAGTTCCCGTCGCATTCGTGTACGCGCTTCCTTCAAGTACCCGATCCACCCGGTATCCGCCCTCAGGTTAGGCACAACCGCTGTTCCTGATATGCCAAGCCCTTTCAACCCCTCCTTGATGCGCATCTCCCATTGGGTCTGTTTCTCTTCCCGGTCCTGCATGTATCTTGAAAGAATTTCCTCAACAGGCCCGGTATCAAGATCCAGTATCTGTTCCAGGACCTCCATGACTGGGCGGTTATCACCTGCCGGTTCAATCATGCTCAAGCACTCCCCTTTAAGGGCTGCGTTGGCCACTGATAGGCGCTCACCCTCCATTGCAAGGATCTCTTCCCTGAGACGCTCCTGTTTGATCTGACCATCCATATACTTCTGCAAAAGACCCCTCACTTTGGCCTCTACCTCGTTCCTGAGAAAGGCAGCCTTTTCCTCATCGGTCACCTTTACCTGCCCTGCCTTTTCCATGATTATGTCGAGGGTGCTCCTGATCTCGCCCATATCAACTACCTCTACGTTCCTATTTCCATATCACCCGCGGGGCCTTTCGGGGAGGGATACGCGGATACCTGAACCTGGGATACCCTAACATCATTGCTCCAAATGCCAGGTGCTCCGGAGGCAGGTCCAGGGCCTCGAACAGGGGAGGGTAGGCGT
This sequence comes from Deltaproteobacteria bacterium, assembly GCA_011051075.1. Taxonomy (GTDB): domain Bacteria; phylum Desulfobacterota; class DSM-4660; order Desulfatiglandales; family Desulfatiglandaceae; genus Desulfacyla. The sequence continues at coordinate 1,398 of DREN01000210.1, forward strand.
TTACCGCCCTGTAGAGATAGCCGGCCCAGCAGGTCCCCAGGCCAAGGCTTGCGGCGTAGAGATCAAGCAGACTGAGGGCCAGTGTGCAGTCTTCCGTGCTGAAAGGCCAGTTCTTGTCAGCATGGGCCACGATAAGATGTGGAGCGCCCCTGCACACACGGTCGTACCCCTTGTTCCAGGAATCAACGACCCTGGTAAGTCCCATTGCCTCCGCCTCTGAGGGAGCACTCTGGATAACCCGGGAGGCCCACTCCACAACCATGCCGGCCAGATGCCGTACCTGCATGGGATCCTCCACCACTACCCAGTGCCAGGGCTGCTGGTTTTTGGCAGAAGGGGCTGAGCAGGCGATCCGGAGAAGCTCTTCAATGGTGGCCCTGGGCACTTTTTTCTCCTTGAAGGCGCGTATGGACCGGCGTCCACGCAGAAACTGCCCGGCCTGTTCGGGCGTCACTCGCAGGTCCTGATTTACGGGCATGCATTGTTCAGGGCCGAGCCACCGTAGACTCATGGCCCCGGTCGGGCAGACAGCCACGCAGTGGCCGCATTTCAGGCAGTAGTCCCCGAAATCGTCGGTGGGACGGGGGATCTCCTCCCCGGAGTCTATCTGGATTACCTGGGTTGGGCATTCCGCCACACAGATCCCGTCCCGATTACACTTCTCTTTATCGACGGTAAAATGAGCCAATGGTCGTACCTCTCGTCTTTCCGGCAAGCCTGCCTGCACGAATGAATCCGCAACTTTACCGGGCGATGCGGGAGTCGCTTACCTTCCTGAAGTGATAGCCGTAAATGGCCAGGGTGATTGCCAAAGGCAGGAGCCTGGGTCGTTTGAAAAGTGTCCACCACAGCAGTCCCCAGTACTGCAGTCGTTCCCTGCCAATGATACCAAGACGGATATTGGAACGGAAGAATGCAAGAACCCTTTGAAAATCGAGGGAGCTTGGGATCTTCGGGGCCTTATACTCCCTTAGGAAGGTCTTGATCCGCCTGTAGTACTGTTTGTGCGAATAGATGTGCTGCATTATGGCTCTGTACCCCTCGCGCAGGGTGTCCAGATCCATCCGGGTAATAATGTTCGTGGTGCCGTCCACATTATCACCGGACGTATGACCGAGCAGGCGTCCCTCCTGCTTTAGGCGCTCGTAAAGCCTTGTTCCCACAGGAGCCTGAAGCAGACCGACCATGGCGGTCACGATCCCGCTCTTCTGGATAAAGTCGATCTGCCGTTGAAAAATAGACGGGGTATCGCTGTCAAACCCCACAATAAAGCCCCCCTGGACCTGCAATCCGGCCCGTTGAATACTCTTTACGCTTTCGATCAGATCCCGGTTCTTGTTCTGCCTCTTGTTGCACTCGGTCAGACTGTTTTCATCCGGTGTTTCGATCCCCACAAAGACCGTATCAAATCCGGCCCGCACCATCATCTGCATCAGTTCCCTGTCATCGGATAGGTTTACAGAGGCCTCGGTATTGAAAGCGATCCCCCTTTTACCCTCTCGCCACTCAATCAGCGCGGGCAGGAGCTCCCTTTTCAGGTACCCCTTGTTGCCTATGAAGTTGTCATCCACAAAAAAGATCTGGCCGCGCCAACCTTGCCTGTAGAGGGCGTCCAGCTCTGAAATAACCTGGGTGGAACTCTTGATGCGGGGCTTGTGTCCAAAAAGGGCGGTCACATTACAAAAATCACAGTTAAAAGGACAACCTCTGGAAAACTGGACGTTCATGGAGGCGTACTCTTTCATATCCACCAGATCCCACCTGGGGACTGGTGTTTCGGAGATATCGGAAAATGCGGGAGTCCTGTACAGCGGTTTTGCAGCCCCTTGTTCAAGGTCTGATAGAAAAGGCTGCAGGGTCAGTTCGGCCTCATTGAGCACAAAATGGTCCACCTGATCAAACTCCTCATGCTCGCTTGTGAAGAGGGGGCCTCCGGCAACAACTTTGAGCCCCCTCTCCCTGCACCTAAGAATAATGCTACGGGCCGAATCCCTCTGAACGGACATCGCGCTGATAAAGGCGGTTTCAGCCCATGCCAGATCTTTTTCAGTGATTCCCCTCACATTAAGATCGATGAGGCGGATTGACCACTCCCTGGGGAGCATGGCGCCCAGGGTGAGCAGACCCAACGGGGGGAAGGCGGCCTTTTTGTGGATGAACTTAAGTGCGTGTTTGAAACTCCAGAATGTGTCTGGAAACTCCGGGTAAATCAGTAATACGTTCAAGATATCTCCTTTAATATGCTTGTCCTTTTAAAAATGAGAAAGGCCGGGTATTGGAATTAATCTCGCAGGAGCAACTCAGAATCAGGGCTAACTCATTGAAATAATTCTAACTGCCTTGTGGGAGGATCGCCCGTTAAAGGACCTGCAACAGCCCGTATCCCATACGTCTATACAATTATAGCCCTATTTGCCGGTAACATCAACCTTTGTTTCTTTTTGCCGGACCTCCCCCAGTGAATCTGTCCTGCTCGGCCCCTGTTTCACCAAAGGAGCCTCGATAACCCGGGGAACGGGTGATGTCTGAAAAACAGGATGAGGATGCCTGATAATAATCGTCCCTCCCAAAAAGAACAGGGCTGCCTCAACGCCCGGTCTTCAGGCCTGCTTGGGGTGGGGGGTGGTTGCGGCCCCTGGCCCAGCCGATCTATAAGGGCTTGACGTTTGACAAGGGGGTCATTTCCCATGAACCTCGTCAAGTGCTTCCCTGAGCAGTTCTGCCCATGCATCAAGGGCCATCTTGGCGTGCCCCCACTTGGTAAATCCCTGAACGTAATCCGCCGGATGCACAGGCAGTCCCACCTTTTCGTCCACAACCGCCCCCAGGGGTTCATTGGTCACGGAATCGACGAACTCGGCCTCCATGGCCGCCCCCCCCCATATCTACCGGCAATCCCACTGCAAGTATGGTTGCCGTGTTGATCAGGGGATTAGCAGGGACAATATCCGTGATGGCAGCTCTAATCCTGAGAACATCAGGCCCTGAATCATCCACTACCGGATAGGCATCCTGAACCTCTTCAATCACCGAGGTTCGTAAGTAGTCTGTTAACTCCTTCAGGACCTCCGGATCGATCTGACGGTTTTCTGCCTCCGGGTGCAGATAGATGACAACCGGATCAATCATGAGTCTGTGATAACGCTTCCAGTCAACTTTTTCCTTTTCCCACCATAGCAGGCTTTCATCTTCGCGGCACTGCGCGAGAATTTTAAAGGCCGTTCATACCAACATGATTTCAAGCTGTTATCAGCAAGCATGACGGAGCCCTGACCATGCGCCGTTGGCTCATGGAAGAAGACATCTCTAAGAAAGAGCACAGTCCACATTTTGCGCCATTTTTTCGGGTTTGCAGTCTCTGGAGAAGTCTAAAACCCCTGGAGTACCTCGAATCCCACCATTGGTTTGTTATAGTGGATGTTTCAGCTCGGCGAGCCCCTTCTTCTGGATCGCTTGGATTGGGGCAGGTGCCGGCCCTCAAGGATTAAAGTTTAAATTGACATCCGTCGAGGGCTGTTTTAATGAATATCCAACGACATAAAGGGAAGTGGAGGAAGAGGAGATGAAGGTCAGGATTTTTTTAGTTTGGTCAGGGGTGCTTTTTGTCCTGTCCCTGGCTTTCTTTCCTGGAGGCGGGCTGGCAGCGGACAAGAGGGTCTATACCATGGATGAGGTCGTCAAAGAAGCCCTGGCCAGCAACTGGCGATTGAAGGCGAAGAAGGAAACCATTCATCAGGCCCAGTACGTGAAAAACCAGGCCAGGGCCGATTTCCTCCCTAAGCTAAGTACGTCCTACGGCTACCTGAGGTACGGTTCCAGGCAGGAGGTTTTTTTTTCGGATTTTCCCGGGCCCATCGAGGTGGGCGCCCAGAATAACTATCAGTGGAAAGGGACCGTAACCCAACCTCTTTTCACCGGATTTGCCCTGATCAGCTCCTACAGACTCGCCCAGTTGGGCATTGATCAGTCTGAACTGGAAGTGCAGCTTGAGACCCTTGATCTGGCCCTGGAGGCAAAGACGGCCTACATAGATATCCTTACAGCGGACCATGCCGTGGAAACGGCCGTAATGGCGGCCGAGGCACTGGAATCCCATGCGGAGGTGGCTCGGAATTTCTACAAGGTGGGAATGATCCCCATAAACGACCTTCTCCAGTCAGAGGTGGAGGCCAGCAATGCAAAGCACTACGTGATAAAAACCCGGAATCGGGCCCGGCTGGCACGCGCCAGGCTGAATACGATCCTGTCAAGACCTGTCAATGCGGACATAGATGTGGAAGAGATCGAGGTCCTCCTGTCGGAAAAAGGGGACTTTCAGGATTACCTGGAACAGGCCCTCAGGGACAGGCCTGAAATAAAGCTCATAGACAATAAGCTGCTTCAGACAGAGCAGATGGTACGTCTTGCCAAGAGCAAGAACTATCCTGAAATAGCCTTTGTATGGGAGTATACCAAAGAGGGAGACACCCCTGCTGTAAACGGAGGAGAGTTCCATCAGGCAAGTAACTGGTCGGCACAGGCCGCCCTCACATGGACCCTGTGGGAGTGGGGAAAGACCTACTACACGGTCAAGGAGCGGGAAAGCATCAAGAATGAGCTGCTGAAGACCAAAATGCAGTTGGAGCAGGAAGTACAGCTTCAGATCAAAGACGCGGTTCTCAATATGGAAACGGCCGAGACCAACATCCCGATCACACGAAAGGCCGTTGAACAGGGTGAGGAAAATCTCAGGGTAACCAGGGAACGGTACAAGGCACAGGTAAGCACCTCAACCGAAGTGCTGGATGCTCAGAGGTATCTCACCGATGCCAGGGTTTTCTACTTCAACGCCCTCTTCCAATACCATCTGGCGAGGGCCAGGCTGAAGAGGGCCATGGGCGCCTATTAGTCCCGAATCTCAAGATACAGACCGCAATAACCGGTAATGATCCAGCTATTTGACCTGTCGAAGAATTTCGGACCCAACGTTGCCCTGAATAATGTCAACTTGAGAATCCACCGGGGGGAATTCGTTTTTGTGACCGGCCCCAGCGGAGCGGGAAAAACCACCCTTCTCAGACTGATCTTCGGATCTGAAAAACCCGCCAGCGGGTACCTGCTGATAAATTCAATCAACCTCAACAGGATCAGCAGGTCAAAGCTCGATCTCCTGCGCCGTAAAATCGGTTTTGTTTTCCAGGACTTTAAGCTGCTTTCAAAAAAAACAGTGTTTGAAAACGTGGCCATTGCCCTGGAAGTAATGGGGCTCAGGCCCAGGTTTATCAGGAAAAAAACCCATCAGACACTTAGATTGGTGGGGCTGTCCCATAAAGAGAAGGCCTATCCCCTTTCCCTGTCCGGCGGAGAACAGCAAAGGGTTGCAATCGCAAGGGCGGTGGTGAAAGATCCCCTGATCCTCCTGGCTGACGAGCCCACCGGAAACCTGGACCCCCAATTAACCATGGAGATAATGGAACTGTTCAGGGGGATACACAGGCGGGGAACCACCGTGGTTGTGGCTACCCACAGCAGGGAACTGCTGAAAGATACAGACTTTAGGGTAATCGTTCTCCATAATGGAAAGATATCCGGGGACACGCCGTCAAGGGTCCCCGCAGGAGGGGCCGATCGCTCAAACATATAGACTTCCA
>DREN01000376.1 GCA_011051075.1 Deltaproteobacteria bacterium
GAATAGTTCCCTGGTTATCCAGACTCGCCCGGGATCAGGTTCCTTCACCTTTTCCACCGTAGGCCCATTAATCGAGGAGACAGAAAAATGACCGTATCCGAAAGGAACAGGCTTAGAGCAGGCCTTTTTCTCTCAGGGCTGCTTCTTATCTGCTGTGTGTCCCTTATCCCCAAGGCCCGGGCCGAGACATACGATTTTGATGAGGGGATGGAGGTGCTCACCGAGGGGCTTATTTCCAAGAGCAAGAAATTCGCAAAGACCGAGAGGGTGGCTGTTTTCGGAATAATCGAAAGCAAATCAAGAAAAAAATGGGAGATCTCCGCGCACATAGAGGACGGTATTGTGGACGTGCTTGTGAACAACGGCTACACGGTCATCGAGAGGAGGAGGATCGATGATGTGATCAAAAGGGAGGTGAAGACCTCCACCGATGTCTGGTTTGACGAGGCGCAGGCGGCCCAGTTTGGAAAGCTTGTGGGGGCCGATATTGTTGTAACCGGTCGTTATGTCAAATGGGGACGTACCATGTTGAGGGTCAGCATCAGGGCCATCGATGTGTCGCAGGGGAGGATCCTTGCGGTGAATAAGGTTAAGATCCTGACAGACAGGATAGGCGATCTTCTCAGGCCTGTGGAAGCGGAACCCAAGGAGGAGCCGGAAAAACCCCAGCCACGCCAGCAACCTGATTACCAGGGGAGTCAGCAGAAGAGTGATCCTCCTGTAAATCCGCCGCCACAGGCGGTTCAGCCGGCCCCTCCCCCTGCTCCTGTTTTGGGGTATTACTGCTGTGACCAGTTCGGTTACAGGCGCTGTCAGCTGGTCCAGCCTCTGCCCATTGGGGGCTCCTGTTTCTGCTACGGGCAGGGTTACGGGTACGTATGCCAGTAGTGACGGGAAAGAAGGTAAGCCATGGAGATTAACAGGCGCCACTTCCTCTGGTGGTGTGGTTCGGCAGCCATGGGCGGCCTCACCCTGGGCTCCTTGGGTTGTGGAGGAAAGGGGTTTCTTGCCGGAACCCTCATGGAGGCTGCGGCCCGGGGACCTGCCGAAGCTCCGCTGCGACCCACCGCCCGTTTTTTTTGACCCGACCTTTGCAAGGAGGATCATGAAAAAGATTATACTACTGCTTATCATGGCGGCATGCGTTTACGGTGCCCTGAATTACCACTTTATCCTGACGGACCACAGCGTGAAAATTCTGAAAAAGACCGATCTCACCTTTGATAACACCTTTGTGGATGCCAGGGGAGCCAAGAAATCAAGGCTTTTCCTTGATCCGGCCCTGCTCAAGGCCGGTGTGAGAGACCTGTTCAAGGAGGACAGTGTCACCATCGGGAAATAACGCCGGTAGGTTATGGAAACGGTCCACTTGGGCCCCATGCCCAAGGCGGGTGAGGTTTCCCCGGATCTTCAGGCTTCTCAATTATGAACCCTCGGATGCCAAAGGGGCATGGCCATGAAAAAACTCCTTTTCCTTTTACTCCCTCTCTTTCTCTTGTTCATCCTCCTTCCTCCGGCAACGGCGGGCGCCGCCCCCTCTCATACCGATTACAGGACAACGGTCAGCAATCTGGAATCCCTCCTTCAGTTGATCGACAACCTTTCAGAGATGATCTCCGCCACCCAGGAGGTACTTCAGAGTCCAAAGGGTATCGGCAGGGAGCAGGAGCTGCGCCTGCGTATTAACGACCTGACCGCTAAACTCAGAGAAGCAGAGGCCAACTTTGCCCGTTTATCCGCCAATGCAGACCTGGCCCTGTTGCAGGAGGAGGAAAAGCAGCAGGTGGAGTGGGGCAGGGAACTCAGCGAGCTGTTGGCTCCCCTCGTCTCAGCCGTGAAAAGGGTGGCGGCTCGGCCAAGGAAGATAGAGGAGCTGAGGAGTGAAATTGAGCGATATGAGGTGCAGCAGCAGATTGTGAAAAGGGCCAACGCCAATCTCCTCGCTTTGATGGCCCATGTTTCCAACCCCAGGCTCATGGAGAGGCTGAACGCGGTCATAAGGGCATGGCAGAAAAGGGGGGATGAGATCGCAACCCATCTGGCCATAACCAACCAGCAACTGGAAAAGGCCCTGGGCCAGAAGAAGCCCCTTACCCAATCCCTGCAGGAACTGTTTGAGATGTTCTTCAAGAACAGGGGTAAGAATCTGCTCCTGGCCTTCCTCGCCTTCGGGTTTGTATGGATTACCCTCCACTACCTTCATAAACTGATCCGGAAGCTGAGTCCCTTTCACAGGCGTGATCGCACCTTTCTTGTGCGCATCTTTGATCTCATATACATCATATTTACGGTAATCGTCTCCTTTCTCACACTGCTGGGGGTCCTTTACTCCATGGGGGACTGGCTTCTCCTCTCCATAGCCATCATATTCCTCCTTGGGATAGGCTGGGCCTCAAAACAGGCCCTTCCCCGTTTCTGGAACCAGGTGACCTTGATCCTCAATTTCGGGGCGGTGAGGGAAGGAGAGGTCGTTATTTATGAGGGGATTCCCTATGAGGTTGTCTCGATCAATATCTACTCCCAACTGGAAAACAGGGACCTGGAAGACGGTTTTGTGCGCCTCCACATAAACGACCTCCTCAACCTCAGATCCCGACCCATGTTCAGGAACGAACCGTGGTTCCCTTCAAGACGGGGTGACTGGGTGATGCTCAACGATGGGACCTACGGAGAGGTAGTGGCCCAGACCCCTCAAATGGTGAAGGTGAGACTGATCGGGGGTGCACAGAAATCCTACAAGACCACCGAGTATCTCTCCCAGTCACCCGTGAACCTCTCCGGGGGCTTCAGGGTGCCTGTCACCTTTGGTCTGGATTATGGGCATCAGGATATTATTATCAGTGAAATACCTGGTATTATACAGGATGTTGTAGTGCAAGGGCTCAAAGAGGATGGGTATGGGCAGAGCCTTGAAAGGGTAACCGTGGAGTTCAAGGAGGCTGGCCCTTCCTCCCTTGATATGGCGGTCTTTGCAGAGTTCAACGGCAGTGCGGCCTCCAGGTACTGGAAGGTGGAGAGGGCCGTTCAGAGAATATGTGTTGACGCCTGCAACCGTCACGGCTGGGTAATCCCGTTCCAGCAGGTCACCGTTCACATGGCAGGAGCTGATGATCGGGCATTTTGATCGGGTTTGGGATAATAATCCCTGATTACCCGGCCGAGACCCGACGACTAACTGAGGACCCTTCCGATCCTCGCCAGGAGCCTTTCCGGAACCACCGGCTTTGTAAGATAATCGTCGGCCCCTGCGTCAATCACCTCTACCTCTGATTTCACGTCATCCTTGGCAGTAAGCATTATCACGGGGATGAAACGTGTGGACATCTGGGATTTCAGCTTCTTAATAAAGGTTATCCCGTCCATTTTCGGCATCAACATATCCGTGATAATAAGGCTCGGCCTCTCCGTGGCTGTCATCTTGAGCCCTTCAAGACCATCTCCCGCCGTGGCCACCAGGTAACCCTCGGTCTCTAAGAAGTGCTTGAGCAGTTTGACAATAACGGGGTTGTCATCTACCACAAGGATCTTCTTAGGGGTTACACTGGCAACCGGTGCCTTTGGTTCAGAGACAGAGGGCTCCTCTGTCCAGGCCTCTTCCGGACCTGGAGGCCCGGGCATATCACTCGTCGCAGGCCCCTTGGCCTCAGGCGGGGCAGCGCGGAAGACTTCGTCGAGGGTGGTGAGGCCTTCCATGGCCTTTGTGATCCCGTCTATGGCCATGGCCTGGAAACCTTCCTTCTCAGCGGCTTCCTTCAACTCTACGGCAGAGAGGTCCGGGGCAATGATTCGCCGGAGGCCCGGGGTCATCATTAAGACCTCAAATATGCCCATACGTCCCGAGTATCCGGTAAATTGACACGCCTCACAGCCGGCCCCCTTCCAGAAGACGGCCTCTTCCGGCCCCTTCAGGTACGGGAGGATCAGTCTCATATGCTCGGGCGGCACGGAATCCGGGACCTTGCAGTGCTCGCATATCTTTCTTACCAGTCTCTGCCCCAGGATGGCGATGAGGGAGGCGGATACCAGAAACGGGTCTATCCCTAAGTCCATGAGCCTTATTACGGCGGATGGAGCGTCGTTTGTGTGGAGGGTGGAAAGGACCAGATGCCCTGTCTGGGCGGCCTGAAAGGCCGTGACTGCGGTCTCGCTGTCCCTTATCTCGCCCACCAGCACGATATCAGGATCCTGCCTGAGGATCGATCTCAGGCCCGCGGCAAAGGTGATCCCGGCCGCAGGATGTATCTGTACCTGATTGATACCTTCCACATCGAACTCTACCGGATCCTCCACCGTCACGATGTTAACTTCGGGGGTATTGAGTTTGTTGAGGCAGGCGTAGAGGGTTGAGGTCTTACCGCTTCCCGTGGGACCGGTAACAAGGATGATCCCCTGGGGCATGCTGATTGCCCCCATGCCACGCTTCAGGTCCCTGTCCGCAAATCCCAGGTCCTCGGGATTCATCTCCGCGGTGGCGGGATTCAGGATACGGATGGTGACTTTTTCGCCGTAAGATGTGGGCAGGGTGGATACCCTCAGATCGTATACCTTGCCTCCATGTTTCACCTGGGCCTTGCCATCCTGTGGTTTTCTCTTAATGGATATATCCAGATTCGATATGATCTTGATCCTGGAGACGACCCCCGCATGGATATGCTTGTCCGCCTGCATTATCTCTCTCATGACACCGTCCACGCGATAACGGATCACCACGGAGTTCTTCTGAGGCTCGATATGTATATCGCTTGCCTTGAGCTTGATGGCGTCTGCAAGTACTGAATTGGTGAACCGGACAATGGGAGGGAGTTCGGTGAGTACCAGAAGCTCATGGGCCTCCTTCTCGTTCGGATCCCTTTCCTGAATGACCTCTATGTCCCCGCCTATGTCAGGGCCTGAGTCAAGACTCTTCTTAAGTGACTTCTTAGGATAATGCCTCTCTATTGCGTCCAGCACATCGCTCTCAGGCGCCACGGCAACGTCGATGCGCGTCTGGGTAAAGAACCTCAGGTCGTTCAGGGCGTAGAGGTCCAGGGGGTTGGCCATTGCCACGAGGATACTGTTTTCCCTCTTCTTTATGGGAATTACCAGGTGATTTTCGGCAAGTTCGGCCGGCACCAGATCTATGACCTCTTTGGCGATCTTTACGTTATCGAGACGACCGTAGGGTATCTTTAGCTGCCTGGCCAGGGTCTTGGCAATAATCACTTCGTCGGCCACACCCATATCCACAAGGATCTGACCCAACCGCTTTTTGTGGATCTGCTGGATTTCCAGGGCCTTGTTCAGAGTGTTGTCGTCAATAAGACCGCTCTTGACCAGGATCTCCCCCATCCTCATCTTCTTCGGGGGGGGTGTGGTGTGATTGTCTGGGCTGCTCATATGGTAATAACCTTTATATGATCTTGTTTTGCCGACCCCCTGTTGCGGCAGCTCGGGAAACGGGGGGAGACCAAGGAAGACCTCTGGAAAGGTCTTCCGTCCATTCCTGCGGGCGCGGGGAGAGTACCCCGTGCTCACCGGGAGGCGTGCAATCCCACCGGATGGACACCCCGGGCAGATGAATCATACGCAGGACCGATCGGCGTGTCAAGGCGAAAAGGGAGCCTGCCATGGTGGGGCAAAGACTTGGAACTTATTGGAGGAAAGGGAATTAGTGTCTTGACAGATGGGGGATGGTTGTGATAGCAAGACAGGCAGATATCAGTCCTTTATCCAACCGGTATCATGCCCCATTGCTGAATGGTATTTACCCTGATGCGCGCAGGGACACATGGGGATCAGCCTTGGTGATTCGTAGCCATATCCGAGAACTCATTGAAGGTGAGAACCCAATGAAGTGTGCATACCATTCCCAGAGAGAAGCTGTAACCAGATGTTCCCGATGCGACAAACCCCTGTGTGAAGAATGCGCCCCCTTTAACAAGGAGGGTAAGGTGGTATGCAGCCGCTGCGCCATCCTTGACGCTGCCCATGACGCTTCGGTGGGGGTGGATGAGCGGAGGGAGGAAAGAGAAGAGAAGCGCCTCTCCATTGAGGCGAAGGCCAGGAGAAAATCCAGGGTCCTCATGCTGGCAGCCCTGGTCCTGACCGTGATAGTGCTGGCCGGGAATTTCTACTTCTACCTCAAGGTAAAGGCCCCTGCGGTCAAGGAGTTTGATCCCTATGAGGAGATGGTGATTACCGCTGACCTCATAAACGAGGCCCTTATGGATTACGCCGGCGACCATGGGGGGAAATTCCCTGAGAGACTGCTTGATATACCCGCGAAGTACATGCCTTCTGAAAAGATAACCCCATCGGTTCTCGAAAGGTTCTCCTACACCAGGCTCTCACCTGAATCCTACGAGCTTCGGGTAAAAGATCCCAAAGGGGAGTGGGATTCGCAGATTATCTTCACCGAGGAGGATTCGTAATGAAGCAAATGCCCGTGAAAGCCCCGACGTTTTGGAGACGGGACCATGGATTCACCCTCATTGAACTTATAATAGTCCTCGCCATCCTGGGGATACTCGCGACCATTTCAATATCCAACTTCGCATCCTACAGGGACAAGGCCGAGTATGTCGCAGTACGAACCACCCTTAAGCATCTCATGGACGGTGAAGATTTTTACCTGTTTGAAAACAGCTCCTTTTATCCCAGGAACGGCAAGATCAAGATCCCCAAGGGTGTGGCAAGGGATATCCCCGAGCTGGCATACTCGTTCCCCGAAGGGCATAAGAACCGCTATATCATACAAGGAAAAAACAACGCTCAGCGCAACTACTACCGCATTGAAGTCCGATGCGACTTTGACTCCAACAACAACGGGAAAAAGGACAGGATTACAGCGTATACGGATATCTGGAGGGGAAGTGTGAGGGCCAACAGGGTGGTGCGCCAGTTGAAGTAAGGCCTGTATGCAGACCTCGTTGAATAGTTGAGTGGTTAAATGGTTGAGTAGGAAAATATATTCTACTATTTCAGGATGTTATGGCTTTTCAAATGCTGACTGTCCAATTTTCAAGGCAATCATGGGTATGATCA
>DREN01000424.1 GCA_011051075.1 Deltaproteobacteria bacterium
CCCTTGTGGCTAAAAACAGATTTCTTCCCGACCTGAAGGCCATTCCAGAGGATGTGGCGACCAGGGCCAGGGTGATGTTCATCAACTATCCCAACAACCCTACGGCCGCGGTTGCTGACCCGGGGTTCTTTGAACGGGTGGTGGAATTTGCCAGGGAGTACAACATCTTGGTCTGCCACGACGCGGCATACACCGAGATGGCCTTTGATGGTTACCACCCCCGTAGTTTCCTTGAGGCCCCTGGGGCCATGGATGTGGGCCTGGAGTTTCATTCCCTGTCCAAGACCTATAATATGACCGGGTGGCGCATCGGGTTTGCAGTGGGAAAGCCAGAGGGTATAGAGGGGCTCGGAGCGGTAAAGAGCAACATCGATTCCGGTGTTTTTCAGGCGGTTCAGAGGGCCGGGATCAAGGCCATTTCAGGAGACCAGTCCTGTGTAAAGGAGATGATCGGTGTCTATGAGGCAAGGAGGGACCTGATGGTCGAGGGTCTCAGGGACGCGGGCTTTCAGGTGGATACACCAAGGGCCACCTTTTATCTCTGGATCAAGGTCCCACAGGGCTACACCTCAACCGGGATTGCCACAAGACTCTTGGAGGATGCGGGCCTGGTGGTAACCCCGGGAAACGGTTTTGGAGAACCTGGAGAGGGCTACTTCCGCATCGCTCTCACCCAAAAAAGGGAAAGGCTCAGGGAGGGTCTGGAGAGACTCTGCCGTATGAGTCTGTAGGTAACGGAGATGTCCCCGGCTCTTATTACCAGGGTCTATGTGGGGGTCGGCTCGAACATGGGGGACAAACTCAGTAATTGCCGCAAGGCCGTTCGACTGGTCGGGGGCATGGAGGACACATCCCTGGTGGAGCGATCCCCCTTTTACCGGACTGAACCGTTGGGCCTGACCGATCAGGACTGGTATGTAAACGGGGTGATCGGTATTCAGACCTATCTTTCCCCCCAGGACCTGCTGCGCTCTCTACTCTCCATTGAAACCCACATGGGAAGGGTTAGAAACGAGCGGTGGGGACCCCGTATCATTGACCTTGATATCCTGCTCTACGGCAATAGGGTGATTGACGAAACAAACCTGACAATTCCCCATCCGCTCATGCACAGGAGAAGGTTCGTCCTCATACCCATGGTTCAACTGGACCCCGATCTGATTCATCCTGTCCTTGGCAGGACCATGAAAGAGCTTTCAGATGATCTTTCCGGGGAAGGGCAGGCTGTCGCGCCTGTGGACGGTGAATAGATGCGGTTTCTGATTCTTGTTCTGCTTGGGTACATCCTCTACCGTGTGGTGCGTAAGTATATATCCATCACCCAAAGAGGAGAACAGACCAGGGGGGAGGGGCCTGTTGACGAGATGGTCCAGGATCCCGCGTGCAAGACCTACATTCCCCGGAGAGACGCCCTAAGGAGGGTAATGGGCGGAAAGGAGTTTTTCTTCTGCAGCAGGGAGTGCGCTGACAGATTTGAAAGGGAGATGAGGGCCCGGCAATAAGGGATGAATATCAAAACAGGGGCGGAATATGCTCTTCCCCGGCGGGCTGGGCCACAGGCATGATTTGTAATCCAAAATCAAAATTGAAAACGGGGGGCTATATGAAATTTTTTATTGACACGGCAAACGTGGATGAGATCAAACGCGGAATTGATCTTGGCATGGTGGATGGTGTTACGACCAATCCGAGCCTGGTGGCCAAGGAGGGGCGGGAGTTCAAGGGGCTTATAGAGGAGATAGCTCAACTGGTTGACGGTCCGGTAAGCGCCGAGGTGGTGAGCCTTGAAGCGGACGGCATGGTGCGGGAGGCAAGGGAGTTGGCCGGGATCGCCGATAATATGGTGATAAAGATTCCCCTGTTAGAAGAAGGCCTTAAGGCGGTGAGCACCCTTGCCAGAGAGGGTATCAGGACCAATGTAACCCTCTGCTTCTCCCCTGTCCAGGCGTTGATGGCCGCAAAGGCGGGCGCCGCCTACATAAGCCCCTTTGTGGGAAGGCTGGACGACATAAGCCATACGGGGATGGATCTGGTGGAACAGATCATGACCATTTATGAAAATTACGCCTATGACACCGAGGTGATTGTGGCGAGCATTCGAAACCCGATTCATGTGCTTGACGCGGCCCTTATTGGCGCGGATATTGCAACTATCCCCTTCAAGGTCATCCAGCAGTTAATCAAGCACCCGCTGACCGATATCGGGGTGGACAAATTCCTTGCGGATTGGAAAAAGTCGGGTTGAACATGGTGTTTTTCAATATACTCCGAGCGTCTGCGCTGATCCTGGTATTCTCTTTTTTTACCTTCAATACCGCGTGGGCCGACATCTATCGCTACGTGGATAAGAACGGGGTGTGGCATTTTACCAATGTAAATACGGATAAACGCTACCGTATCTTTGCGAAGAGCCGGCGGAAGAACTCCACCAAGTTCCTGACGGATTACAGCGATATCATCAGGCAGGCCTCAAGGAGGTTCAACGTTGACCCACACTTTATCCGGGCCATAGTAAAGGTCGAATCCGCCTTTGATCACAGGGCCGTTTCCAGCGCGGGCGCCAAGGGCCTCATGCAGCTGATGCCGGAAACAGCGGATGAGATGAAAGTTAAAGATCCCTTCAACCCTGAAGAAAACATCTTCGGAGGGACCCGGTACCTGAGCCTTCTGCTCAGGCGATTCAACAACGACAAGGTCCTGGCGCTTGCCGCCTACAACGCAGGTCCGGAGGCCGTGGAATCATATAAGGGGGTCCCGCCCTTTCCCGAAACCCGCGCCTTTGTAAAAAAGGTCATGGAGTACTACAAAACCTATAACTCCCGTGCCAGGTGACTACCCTATCCCCCCTCCAGCCCACATCAATCCGATTACCTGTCCGGAAATGCCCAGGGACAGGCATTATGAAATGGTTCCTGTCCATACTCTCCGCCGTCCTGCTTCTCCAGCCATCCGGCTTGAGAGCAGGAGAGACTCCCCCATGTACCCTCCACATTACCCACACGGACGCGCTCCTCATGGCAGACCCGGATGGCAGGATCATCTGTGTGAAAAACGGATCAAAGGGCCTGATCCCCGCCTCCACAATAAAGGTCCTGACCGCGCTCACCGCCATTAAACGCCTGGGGCCGTCCTACAGGTTCAGGACGGAGTTTTACACGGACCCCTTTCAGAACCTCAAGGTAAAGGGGTACGGTGATCCCCTCCTCACCTCTGAAATCATTCACGATCTAGCAGGGTCCATCGGGGACAGGATTAATCGATTCCGATCCCTTATCCTGGACAACACCTACTTTGTCCCCCACCTGAACATACCCGGGTGCGGCAGATCGACCAACCCCTACGACGCCCCTGTGGGAGCACTGTGCGCCAATTTCAACACGGCTTTTTTCAGGAGAGACAGAAAAGGAGATGTTGTTTCTTCAGAAATGCAGACCCCCATGATTCCTTTTGTGAGAAAAAGGGTGCGGTCCCTGGGCCTGAAGGGGGGACGCCATACCCTTGTCCATGACTCCAGGGAAGCCGCCCTCTACTTTGGGGAACTTCTCCTCCACTTCTTGAACAAGAGGGGGGTAAAAACGGGCGGCAGTATCAGTCTCGGCCCTGTGGGCCCGGACGACAGGCTGATCTACACCTACGAGTCCGCCTTCACACTTGAGACCGTGATTCAGAAGATGCTCAAGTCATCCAGTAATTTCATGGCCAACCAGATCTTTATCTCTCTGGGCGCACGGACATACGGGCCGCCCGGGACCCTGGCCAAAGGTGTGAGCGCGGTTATGGATTACGCAAGGGCGGGTCTCCACTTAAAGGACCTGACGATCGTGGAGGGCTCGGGAATATCAAGGGAAAACCGCATCTCCGCCAATGGAATGCTGACCGTTTTGAAAGGGTTCAGGCCGTACAGGGATCTCCTCAGGAGAAAGGATGCCCTGCTTTACAAGACAGGGTCTCTCAAGGAGATCAGGACCGAAGTGGGGTATGTGGAGAGCCGACCTTCAAGGCCATACTACTTTGTCGTATTTTTTAACCGGCCGGGGTCTCCCATGAATGCCACCATCAGGTGCGTTAAAAAGACGGTTATCGATTATGAGACCGGGAGATAACCTCCCCTACAATGACTATTTCCTGAAAAGGGCCTCAAGGGCCTTCCTTGCGTCCTGCTCTTTACTCCCCTTTCCATGGGACGATCCCCTGAGCACAAAATACTCGCAGAAGTTGGCCCGTTCCTTATCCACTACCCTCTCAGCCATAACCTCCTTGCAGCCGTTGTAGGCGTGAATATCGTAAAACTTGCACTGCCTGCAACACCTGAGGTCTCTGGAACAGTGAGGACACAGATCGTTCCTCATTACCTTATCCTCCATTATGAGCCTGTTCCCACAGAATGCGCAATTCATGACTTTTTTCCTCCACAAGAATGCTTTGACAATTCAGTCCGTCAAACTTAGTGTATAGTTATGGGTTCAACCGATACCACCTTCACCCTGCTGGACCATACGGCAGACCTGGGCATCGTGGTCACAGGCGCGGACCTGAGAGATCTATTTGAGAAGGCCGCCCTTTCCATGATGAAGATCATGATCCGTAAAGGCCCCGCGGGTGAAACAGCTTCCATCCGGTTTTCGGTCAGCGGAGAGGACTACGCCGACCTCATGGTCCGCTGGTTAGGTGAAATCCTTTATCTCTTTGAGGGTGAAGGGCTGGTTATGACCCACGCTAAGATAGATTCAATCTCCGGGTTCCACATAGAGGCTACCCTCAAGACCGTTCCCTTTAACCCGGAGGAGGATGAGGTCTTGACAGAGATCAAGGCGGTGACATATCACCGGATCCAGGTGGTACAGAAAAATGGTGGCTGGAAGACCACGGTAATCTTCGACCTATAGCATTCTTTGCCACTCTGAGATCAGGTGACCGGCTTGTCCGTCCCCTCAGGCCCGGTCAAGATATCAAGAGGTTTTGCCATGGCAATAGACTTACAGAAACTGGATGACTACAGGTGGCTCATCCCCCGGACCGGGGCCATGCGCGTACCCGGGCTCGTATTTGCTGATCAAGAACTCAAAAGATCTATTGAGGAGGACCAGAGCCTCACCCAGGTGGCTAACGTGGCAACGCTGCCAGGTATCGTGGGCCACTCCCTGGCCATGCCCGACATTCACTGGGGCTACGGTTTTCCAATAGGCGGCGTTGCGGCCTTTGACATGGCCGACGGCATAATTTCCCCAGGCGGGGTCGGTTACGACATCAACTGCGGTTGCAGGCTTATGACCACACGCCTGCACGCCCATGAACTCAGACCACTCATCAGGGAGATGGTTTCGGCCCTCTTCAGGGAAATCCCCAGCGGGGTAGGGTCAACCGGGGCAGTCCACCTATCCAAATCCAGACAAGCCGAGGTAGCGGTAAAGGGGGCTGCCTGGGCCGTCAAAAACGGTTTCGGTTCTCCCTCTGATCTGGAGAGAACCGAGGATGGCGGCGCCATGGAAGGGGCAGACCCATCGGTTCTCAGCGAGCGGGCCATCAAGAGAGGGCGAAACCAGTTGGGGACCCTGGGATCAGGGAATCATTTCCTGGAAATTCAGGTTGTGGATCAGATTCTTGACGAGGAAAAAGCCTCCTGTTTCGGCCTGTTCCAGGGCCAGGTCACTCTTTTTATCCATTCGGGTTCCCGGGGCTTTGGTCATCAGATCTGCGACGATTTTCTCAAGGAGATGATCAGTGCCACTGCCAGGGGCGAGACAACCATGGCCCTTCCGGACAGGCAGTTGGCCTGCGCACCCCTTGGATCCGACCTGGCCAGGCGTTACCTGTCCGCCATGGCCTGCGCCGCCAACTACGCCTGGGCAAACCGCCAGATCCTCATGCACCTGACCCGGGAAACCCTTCTTAAGGCCCTTTCAATAAGGCCCGATGAGTTGGGGATGGAACTTCTTTACGACGTATGTCATAATATCGCCAAGAAAGAGCAGCACCTGATAAACGGAAAAGAGGTTCTGCTCTGTGTGCATCGCAAGGGAGCAACCCGGGCCCTGCCGCCCGGTCATTCCCTCCTTCCAGATCGTTACCGTACTGTTGGCCAGCCCGTGCTAATACCCGGAGACATGGGGACCTACTCCTACGTCCTGGCAGGGGCCCCGGGGGCCATGGAACTGAGCTTCGGGTCATGTTGTCATGGCGCAGGCCGTATTCTGAGCAGGACCAGGGCCGTAAAAAACGCAAAAGGCCGTGCCATACACCGCGAGTTAGAGGATAAAGGTATCTTTGTCCAGTCCAGAGGCAAAAGGACTCTCAAAGAGGAGATGCCAGAGGCCTACAAGGACGTATCCCGGGTTGTTGATGTGGTTCATGGGGCCGGTCTGGCCCTCAAAGTGGCGCGATTGAGACCCCTGGGCGTAATCAAAGGCTGAAAACATCATCGAAACGCAAGAGATCTCACCTCTTCCGGAAACCATTGGGTAGTTTAACCGCACAACAGGCTGACGGTCAAGGAAAAAACATCCCCCCCGCTGAACTCTCCAGGCGGTCCCGGGTACCTTTTTATGTTTGCGTTCCCGTTTACGCCCCCACTCCATGACAGGCATGGAGAAAAAGTTCCTCCGCCCTGTAGGAACTCCTGACCAGTGGGGCGCTGACTACGCCGGTAAAACCCCGGTCCAGGGCCTGGACCCTGTACTCCTCGAACTCTTCGGGGGTAACATAACGGGCCACGGGGAAGTGCCGGGGAGAAGGCGCCAGATACTGGCCCAGCGTGAGCAGGCGGCAGCCTGCCTCTTGCAGATGGTCCATGGCCTGGAGGATCTCCTCCCTCGTCTCTCCCAGCCCTAAGATGAGGCCGGACTTGGTGATCATCTGTGAAGAGTATTCAGAGGCCCGGGCTAAGAGGTTCAGAGAGCGATAGTAGTCGGCCTGGGGCCGGACCAGCGGGTATAATCGGGGAACGGTTTCAAGGTTGTGGTTGAGGACCTCGGGTTCGGCCTCGAGGACTGTTTCAAGGGCGCCTCCGTCACC